>JAGBNQ010000016.1 GCA_017634275.1 Ruminococcus sp.
GAGGAAACACATATTGATATTGAAATTATAGAGGATTATCAGTATACAGCAAATATAACCTCAGTAATGTCAATATCAAATAATACGGCATCATGTAAAAGCAATGTTCGTGGGTTTTCGGGTTTGGCAACGAAAGTGGTTTTAACACAGACTTTACAGAAGAAAAGTGGAAATTCGTGGACAAATGTAACAAGCTGGAGCAAAACATTTAACTCATGGCTTGCAATTTATACAACCACGAAGTCGTCATTAAGCAGCGGCACATATCGTCTTAAAACCGTTGCAAAGGTCTACAGCGGCAACAGCTATGAGACGATAACTGTTTACAGCAGAACAGCTTCATGCTGAATGGAAAAACGCTTTATGCAGGAAGGAAAGTGATGATACATATGATTTGAAAGTATACAGTACTGTATACTTGGCGCAGCCAAGTATCGGGCTGTGATTTGGGTTACCGCTGTTTTGGCGGTTTGGATGAATGCTGAAAATATCAGCGATAAAATGCATTGACAGCTATAGTCTGTTATGTTATAATTTTAAGAAGGAATTCTATATGAAACTGAGAAAGAGATTTGCTGCAATGGGAGCTGCAATGGTTATGGCAATAGGAGTTCTTGGCATTGAGGCAAGTGCCGCTGGAACGATTAGTCGTACATATAGTTCAAATAATGTATCATATGATTTTACCGTTAATAAGGCTGGTAAATCGACAAACAAAGGTTTCTATACATCAACCAAAAAATACTATACTGTACACATTACACCTGCTACAGATGCATCGGCATCAGCAAAGTTTTATGAAACCGGTTCTACATCAGACTATGGGTCGATCAATATTCCAAAAGCTGCGCCTGGAATGCCAACTTTAACAACCTCAGTGCAACTTCCCGCTATGACATATTATGTTAAGATCAATGCCACCAACACCAATAATAGTACATACTCTGACGGGGATTTTACTATATATGGCGTTGCAGGTACAGCAACTGCTACAATACCTTAATAATTGAATGGGATTTTACATTTATGCCGAAAGGGTCTCCCTTTCGGCATAATATATAATAGGAGTGAACGTTGTGATGACAAGTCTTTATATTCTGAACAAATACTGGTTGAAACACAAAAAATCATTTGCTACATTACTGTTCTCTGGGACATTATTGTGTGCGGTCATAACCTGCCTGTTTCTTAACTTCCGAAAAGATTTTATTACCGATATTGATGATGTGTATGACAAGCAAGGCCGACAAACATTACTTGTTACAAGCGACCGCACAGATGTGATAGACCTTGTTACTAAAGAGGACACGATCAGAGGCGAGATAGATGTCCTTGGGCGGACAGGCATAGGCAATGATACCTTTGAATACGGTATTCTGCATGACCCCGAAGATCTTGCTCATCTGCCTCTTGAAAGCGGGCGGCTTCCCGAAAAAGAAGGTGAGCTTGCAGCGTTCCGTTCTGTGCTTAAAACGTTTGGCTTTTTTGGTGATGTTGGCGACAAGATAACGCTGGATACAGGAACATACACCCTTGTTGGAATACTTCATGATGAAGATGCCGACTACCGTGACGGAACGCGTATGCATATTCAGCAATTATATGATGATGTATATGATGAAAACCAGAAAGAGATAAGATATTATTATCCCATGCTGTTTATCGGAGGCAGTTCCTCCAAAACACCCGTTTACACATGGGTCATGCTCGATAATATCAAGTATGTCACTGTTCCTGATATAAACCGTGATAGGTATGAGAAGTTCCATGATGAATTCAATGATGTGCTTGAATCAAAAGGTATAGAATTTGATACCGAGCGTGATTGGCAATATATAAACTGGGAGTATTATCCATTTTGGAGTGTGGCGAAGACCTTTAAACAAAATCAGCACAAAATGATGCCGCTGTATATCGTTTCCTGTCTGATCGCATCGCTTTCGGTACTGGCCGTTATGCGCAATATCTTTGCAGAGCGTGAGAATACTATCAGAATGTTGCGAAAGATAGGTGTTTCAAAGCGGCGTATCACAGTAATGTATACTATAGAATATATATGTCTTGCAATTATTCAGGCTGCCGCAGGTATAGCGATAGGTTCGGCTGCACATTTTGGGATAAGCTCATATCAGACCAAGGTGCTAAGTGGAAAAAAATTTTCCGGCTTTACAGCTAACCGATTTGCAGACAGGCTGCTGCCAAATTCGTTTGTTATAGGTGCTGCTATCTCGGCAGGAGTTTTGCTTGCAGGATATTTTCTGGCAGCAATACTGTCAAATATCAATACCTCCTGCCGCAGAAAGAAAAAGGCCGCTTCCCTCTGGCGCTGTGCAGGCAGGATATTCCGAACCCGTGCAGTAACTGTTATACAGATAACTGCATTGACCTTGATATGCTTTGGTACAGTCTATGGCTATATGCTCTTTCACAGCACTGAAGGTTATTATTTAGAAAATGGAGTAGGCATTACGCTTGAGAATGAGGAGGACGAAGGCAAATTTATTCCTTATCTTGTAACAGTATTTGGCAAAAACGGGCAGTTTGATTTTGATAAGGATGATATAGAGGAATATTATTGTACTGACGGTATCAGGACTGTTACAACAGGTTCATTTGTTTACTCGCTCCATTCAGATCATTTTAACGGTATTGATGATACTGCCGTAGATAGACTTTCAGGAGTTATTCCTCACGGGGCATTGCCGCAGACGTTTATAGTTTCAGACAAAAACAGCAAGCTGAAAAGCAGCATTGTTTACGGCTCTGAGGAAGAAAAACAGTTTTTCCTTGAAAATTCCTCTGACGAAGACAAGGCTCTGTTATCATCTGACAAGGTGCTTTATAAGTCACCGATAGCACTAACAGATAAAGAGGTGACTGGGAAGCTTTCACAATATGTTACAGCGGGTGAGATAAATGCAGACAAGCTTGATTCCGGCGAAGAAATACTTATGATAGTTAAATACGGTGAGAGCCCTCTTGCTTTAGGAGAAAGCATACAGCTCGGAGCGGCCGAAACAGAGAATGGCTTTGGAATAGGCAAGCTCTCGACAACGGAAGTAAGGATCGGTGCTATTATTACACTGCCGAAGAACATGGATAAGTTCCTGCGCTATTCGATATCGGCAGGAGATGACTACAATCTTCTGACTACTGCTTCGAGAGCAGCTTCAATGGGCTTTGAAGGTGCAATGTATACAGAGCTATTCGCCAAGGAGGCGATAGGAAGTCAAATTCCTCTCGGAACAGGCTTCAATATGACATCAAAGGCTCAGCTCAGACACGAATTGTTTATGAAAAATGCAAGCTTTTTGGGTTCAATGGGAGCGCTTTTACTACTGATGTCGCTGCTGGGGTTTTCAGCATATTTCAATGGTATAGGCTTGAAAATAAGACTAAAAGAATATCAGATAAGCATTATGCGTGCAATAGGCACACCTATCAAACGTCTGCGCCGCAGACTAATGCTTGACGGCTTACGCATACCGCTTTTTTCAGGCGCGGCAGCTTTTGTAGCCGTAAAGCTCATGCAAAGGATAATGCTGAGTGGATATAATAAAATGCAGGAAATAGAGTTCTCAACGCAGCAAGCAATAGACGCATTCAGTTCTACTCTTGAGAATAACGGCGAAGGTTTTACAAAGGCTCAGCTTGCACAGCTTGACCATATAAGTGAGCTTGAAAAACAGTCAAATATTATCTATGATCAATACTTATGCGAACAGCAAATGTGGTTTATGAATGCTATTATACCAACATTGATCGTTTTTTGTGTCATGTGCGTAATTACAATCCTGCTGACAAGAAAATCATTCAGACGATTCACCCCCGACATAGCATCATCACTTTCAAAAGGGAGGAAAAGACAATGATAAAAACAGAAAACCTTACCCGAACCTACGGCAAAGGCGAAGGGCAGGTGGTCGCCCTCAAGGGCGTTGACCTGACGATAAATGACGGAGAAATGGTTGCAATTATAGGAAAATCGGGCAGCGGCAAGAGCACACTGCTTAACCTCATAGGCGGGCTTGATGTGCCGACCGAGGGAAAGATATTTTACAACGACACCGAGATAGGCAAAATGAACGACACCGAGCTATCGAAGTTCAGGCTTAATAATGTGGGCTTTGTGTTCCAGTTTTTTGACCTTATCCCAGAACTGACGGCTGAAGAGAATATTTTGCTCCCCTCAAAGCTTGCCAAAAAGAACGGCGAGCAGGCGGACGGGCTTTATTCGGCGCTTGATATAAATGACAGGATAAAGCACTACCCTTCCGAGCTTTCGGGTGGTCAGCAGCAGAGGGCAGCGATAGCAAGGGCTTTGATAAACAGCCCCGATGTGCTGCTGTGTGACGAGCCGACGGGGAATCTTGACAAACGCTCGGGCGAAGAAGTAATGAGCCTGCTTAAAACACTCAATGAGGAGCAGGGGAAGACTGTTATAATAGTGACGCATGATGCTGATATAGCCGGACAATGTGAGAGAATTATCGAAATAAGTGATGGACATATTGCTTAAAAAATACAACACCTCGATACTCATATGAAGTATTGAGGTGTTATTATTTATGCAGGGGAATAAATTGTTAATATTGTGTGTGATTCATTATTATGTGTTTTCGACAATAAATGATAGAGCAATGAAACATATTTCCATTCGCTACGTCAGCGAACTTGAATTCAAAAGCAGCCTTGAAGAAATATATCTTGATTATAAGAGCAAAAGCTACAGCAGTATTCTTTTCCACATCTACAGCGGTGTGCTTGATAAAAAGCTGATAATAGGCATAGCCGAAACCATAAGCTCTATGTTTGATACCGACCAGGTAATAGGCTCGATTTCCGCAGGAGAGATAAAAAACGGCAGGCTTATGGACAGAGGCGTGCTTATATCCGTTATGATGTTTGAGCAGGCTGATGTCAGGGTACATAGGTTTCCCGGCGCTAAGGATAAGGAGAAAAGATTCGGGCAGGATATTTGCAGGCTTGCTGACAGCACACCCGAGTGCAAGGCATTGGAGCTTATGCTACCCGGGACCAACCTGCACACAAGAGATCTTTTTGAGGAAATAAGCAAGTGTGACAAAAGCATTCAGGTGTTCGGCGGCTACGCGGGCGGACATTCTATGGAGTCCTCGGAGCATTTTGTATTTGACCATAACGGCATATACAGCGATATGATATTCCTTGTGACCTACTCGGGGAAGGATTTCCATATAAGCGTTGATAAATCCGTAGGCTGGCAGACGCTGGGCGTTCCCTTTAAGGTGACAAAGGCGGATGAGAACAGGCTTATCACGGTTGACAACCGCCCTGCCGTTGAGCTTTATGAAAAATATATGCAGATAGAGGCTGACGAGCATTTTGCGGAGGAAACGTTTGAATTTCCGCTTATGGCGGAGCTTGACGGCGAGGAGCTTTTGCGCCACACGATAACTGTTGAGCCTGACGGTACGCTTTTGCTGGCAGGGTATGTTACAGAGGGCATGAACATCTACCTGTGCTACGGCGCGCCTGCGGATATAGTGGGCAAGGTCGATAAGCGCTTAGCCGAGGTAAGCGAATTCAGGCCCGAGGCGATACTGCTCTACTCCTGCTCGGTAAGAAAATCCTTCTGGGAGGATTTTGTAAATATCGAAATGATGCCGTTTCAGAAGGTCGCAGAAACTGCCGGTTTCCACACATGGGGCGAGGTAAACAGAGATAAGAACAACGGAAACGTTTTGGAATATAACATAACCCTTATGTCGATAGCCATGCGCGAGGGCGACCCCGTTGGCGAGGCTAAGCACGTTCATGTTGATGACAGCGTACTTAAAGGGCAGGCATCGCTTATCAAAAGGCTTACAAAGCTTGTTTATGCTACCACGACAGAGCTGCACAAGGCTTACAATGACCTGAGCGTCATGAATGACAAACTACAGGAAATGGCTGACCATGACGGCCTTACAAAGCTCTACAACCGCCGCAGGACGGAGCTTTTGATAAACGAATGCATACAAAACGTTATTGATAATAACGGCAAGGCGGTGCTTATAATGGCGGATATTGACCACTTCAAGAAGATAAACGACACCTACGGCCACGCTGTCGGTGACAAGACGCTTGTGAGCGTTTCAAGCCTTATGCGCGAGGCGGCACAAAAGGAAAACGGCTACGCAGGGCGCTGGGGCGGCGAGGAGTTTATGATACTGCTGCCGGGTGCCGACGCGGACAAGGGGTATGAATTTGCCGAGGACTTAAGAAAGCAGATAGAAGGCTTTGATTTTGACGAGGCAGGAAAGGTAACTATCAGCCTCGGAACGATAGGCTTTGACAGTAGTACAGACCTTAAGACTATCTACAGAAGCCTTGATGACTCGCTTTACAAGGCAAAAAACAGCGGAAGAAATTCTGTTGTGCGCGCTAACTGAACCGAGTGGGTTTTGTGAGCTTTATGCTTAATAGCGTATTACTAAAATAATGATTTAATAGCAAATCAGCGGAGCTGTGATCATCATGGCTCCGCTTTTTTCTGCTCATCATATATTCTTTTAGCGTAAATGCTTGAAATAATAAGGGCTGCAAACAGAAAAACGAGCAGCAGTATAACAGCAGTGATACCCTTTACAAGCAGCGCCGTGATAAAGCTTACAGCCCCTGACGCCATAAGCGCCTTTCCTGCAAACAAGTTGCTTTTTTGCCATGTGATGTCATTATACATACTCCACTTTATCCTAAGCCCCACGCTGCCGTTTGGCTTTGTTTTCGGCATAATGTTGCCAAGCAGGATAAACAGTATCCCCATAAGTGCCGAGGTAATATTAAGCTCATTCATATCCGAATATTCAAGCCCCTTGACGCTCCTTATAACAAAGGCAAGCTGCATAAGCGCAAGCATTGCCGTAGTGCAGAGCGCTATGATATCTATCACCTTAGCGTTTGAGTCTGCGTGGACTTTAGCCCTTTCATCATCGCCGCGCCCGACTTTCTTTTTTAAGCGGTATGCAAGATACTCCCAAAAAGCCGCCATAAGAACTATTATCACGGGCAGGATAAAGCTTTCATATTTTGAGCCGAGCCTATCCGCCTTTCCTGCGGCGTTATAATGCATTGCTATTTTGTCAGGCATCAGCTGAACCGACACCACCGTTATCAGCATTGGCAATACTGCCGTTATCCACACAAGCTTTTTCATTTTTACCCCCCCTGAGCTTTCCTATCCACAAAACAAGCTCATCAAGCACCGAGGTGTTAAGCTCATAGTAGACGTAGTTTTTTTCTTTTATTTCATTCACAAGCCCACAGCTTTTCAATAACCGCAGGTGATAGGAAAGTGCCGCAGGTGTGACCCCGAGCCGCGACGATATTTCCCCTGCGCTGAGCCTGCCCTCCCTGAGCATTTCAAGGATATCCCTCCTTTGCGCATCGGAAAGCACCTTAAACACATTATTCTCACTCAAAGCGTATTCACCCACCTATTTAAAAATTTCTTTAAATAGATGATAACACACATTCCGCCAATTGTCAAGGGGTATTTAAAAATATTTTTAAATACCCCGATAAAATCCTGTTTACCCACTAAAAAAGCCGCCCTTTTCAGAGCGGCTGCGCATTTTATTCCTCAACGTATATTCTTTCGATTATCTGCGGCTCAAGAGGTCTGTCAGTGAAATCCGTCCTGACAGATGCTATCTTGTCAACCGCCTCAATGCCCTCAACTACCTTGCCGAAAGCAGCATACTGCCCGTCAAGGTGAGGAGCGTCCTTATGCATAATGAAAAACTGCGAGCTTGCAGAGTTTGGCATCTGCGAGCGCGCCATTGAAATAACGCCCCTTGTGTGCTTAATGGGATTGTTGACACCGTTTGCCAAAAACTCACCCTTTATCTTTTCCTTGGCACCGCCCATGCCCGTGCCCTGCGGATCACCGCCCTGTATCATAAACTCAGGTATTACTCTGTGGAAAATGAGCCCGTCATAAAAGCCCTCGCCTACAAGCTTTAAAAAGTTCTCAACTGTTATAGGTGCAGCCTCGGGGTAAAGCTCTATCTTCATTTTGTCCCCGTTTTTCATTTCAATAACTACCATATACTAACCATCCTTTTTTATCAGCCCTTAGCTGTCTTTGGCAGAAAATCTGCATCAAGCTTATTCTTAAGGTCTTTAAAATACTCGGCAACGGGGGTATATTCCCCTGCCTTCTTGCCAAAGAGCCCCCTGCCCTTTTGCTCCTCATACATCACAAAATCTCTCTCGCCGTTTTCCTTTACTACGCAGTAGAGCCTTTCGACCCTCTTGAAATGGTCACCCTCATCGCAGTTTCTGTCAAAGCAGCAGAAAATATCCTTAGCGATAAGCTCTGCGAGATTTTGTGTCTTGTGGTATTGGTCAAGGTCAGCCCATGCGGCAAGCTCCTCCTTGAAAAAATCAAGTACGGGAACACCGTTTACTTCCATTTTCTTAAATATCCTTGCAAGACACCTTGCGGCGTCCTCCTCGGTCAGCTTTTCAAGCCTTACGTTCTTGAAATCAAGAATATAGCTCTCGAAGGTTTCATTAAAAAGCTTGATATAAGGAAAAGGCTTTCCTTTATCGGAATATTTAATGATAGCATTCTCGGTGTTTATGTTCATATGCTTTTCTCCTTGCTATTGTCTGTTTTTATTTATATATCAGCTTTTAGGTGCATCGGGCAGGTTCTCCATGCTCCTTGCAAGCTCGTCATCGCTCACCTGTGATACCTCATACACCTTAGCGGCCTCCTGCGCCCTATGTGCATTTACCTCGTTCATCATGCTGTCTACCATAGATGAAAGCTCGTCAGCGTTATTTATCTCGGTTATCGACTGATAAAGCTCGTCCTTAGTTTCGTCCTTAGGCGCCTGCTGCAGCTCGCTCATTCCCTTTGCCACCTCATCATCGCCTACCTGAGATATCTCATAGACCTTAGCAGCCTCCTGCGCTCTGTGAGCGTTTACCTCAGTCATCATATCATCGACCTTAGCAGACAGGTCATCGGTATTTGCAGAGGATATATCCTGAACGTGAGATTTAAGGTATCTCTCATGCTCGTCCTTATAGATAGCCTCGTACTTTTCCTGAGCATCAGCTACCTCGCTGTCATCAACAAGATTATACTGTGAATAATCTATCTTGGGCTGTGCGCTCTTCTCGGCAAGCTCCTGCTCAAGCTCCTGCATTTTCTTCTTGATATCCTCGGGATTGATAGATGCAGGCCCGTCAAGCGGCTCTGTAATATCTACCCCGCCCTCTCTTACAGCTGCATATTCTGCCGCAGGCTTTCTCGGCGTAGGTGTTCCGAAAATATCATCGGGATTTACTGTCTTAGGCTTAGCAGCAGGTGTGCCGAAGATGTCGTCTGCATTCACCGTTTTAACAGGTGCCGCGGGCTTTATCGGCTCGGGCGCTTTTTTGCGGTTAAATAGACCCATTTGTTTTTCCCCCTTAAGTATATTTTAAAAAAACAAGTTTACTTCCGATCATCGGGCAAAGCCTTATTTTATCAAAAAACAAAGCTACCCCATAATATATAATTCTATTATACACCATTTTCACACAAATTGCAAATACTTTTTTATATTTTTTCAGAATTTTTTGGGTCATTTTTATTACAATTTAGTGATATTAATTATTAGTTAATAGCTTGTTCATATATTATTGATAAATCATAGTCGTAATTTTGATATAATATTTTATAGGTATAATTGTATCGTTTATATTGATTAAATCTTAAAATTATATATCAGAAGGGATTGATCTGAAAAATGGCAAATGTTACTATCGGTGTTACCGCGAAGGAGCTTTTTGCGTGCAACCCGTTTAGAGTGCTGGGCGTACCGGTAAACGCTCATTCAAGCGAGATTGAGGCCGCCTACAACAGGCTCTCTCAGCTTGCCGCCGCAGGCCAGCAGAACACCTACACAACGGGCTTTGATTTTAGCTCGCTGCCCAAGCTTTCGAGGTCGGCTGCCGACGTCAATACAGCATACGGAAAGCTTTCAAGCAACGGCTACCGCTGCTTTGCTTACAGTGACCCACAGTTTACAGTTGCACTCACGATAGACGATGTTGCCCTTAATTTGCAGGGGATAAGCTGCTATGACTGTTTCCTTAGATGCTATATGTGGCTTGTTATAAACGACAGAGAGTTTGAGTACCCCGAGATGTGGATACCGCTTGCTAAGCATATCGACAAGCTTATCGACTCGCAGCCTGCTGACTGGCCGAGCGTATTTGACAACCGTTTCCCCGAGGAGATGATAGGCCCCGGCGGTCAGGCGTATGCATCATTCCATCAGACCTTCTGCGAAATAATCCTGCTGCCTATAAAGGAAATGGTAAGAGGCTCAATGAGGTGTCAGAGGGCTACCGACATACTTAAGGTAGCTAAGATAGACGTTGACGCAAGATATGAGCCTATAGAGATACCACAGAGAAACAAGCCGCTGCCCGGTCAGCCCGAGCCTAAGCTAAAGCTTGCCGTTATCGAGGGCGAAATGGTTGGCGGAGTTTCCGAGAACAATGACTTTGGCGCTATACAGAGCAGCGTTATTTCCATAGGCGACCTTGAGGCTCAGAGCGCACCTGCGCCGGCAGCTGCTCCCACCCCTGCTCCTGCGCCTGCGCCGACTCCTGCACCTGCGCCCGTACCTGCGCCGACAGTGCAGACACCCGTAAGCTTTACTCAGCCTGCGGCACCCGTGGCTCCTCCGCCGATACAGAGGCCTGTCACACCGCCGCCTGCTCCTGCACCCGTAACACCCGTTCAGGCAGCGCCCGTTACACCGCCGCCTGCACCGACACCTGCGCCGAGTACATTCCAGCCTAAGACGGTAGCGCCCGTAAGCCTTACACCTACACCTGCGCCTTCGGCAGCTCCTACGCCTGCTCCTGCGCCTGCACCCACGCTTACAAGGCCTGCGCCCACGCTTACACAGCCCACGGCCCCTGCTGTACAGCCTGCACCCGTACAGCCTGCACCGCAGCCCACAGCTCCCGTACCGCATTTTGACCCGATACAAAAGCTTGATTCGAACGGGCCGACACAGTCTGTATCGCTCGGCGGAACGACTACTGCAAGGGCGGCAAGCGGCATTCAGGCATCAACACTTATGAGTGCTGAGGACATAGCCGCAGAGCAGGAAGAGCAGAGTATGTATACAGACACACTCATTCAGCTTTTACGTTCGAGCAACAACACATCAATGAAGGCTGTTGACACAAAGCACGCCTTTAACAATGGCGATATCGACATAGGCGACGGTCACATGAAATCTGACCTTTCAATGGACGAGCTTAAGATAAACTCAAAGCTGTATGACGAAAAGAACCTCACCACGGGCAACGAGATGCCAAAGACATTCGAGCAGAAATACAAGAACATAAACATTGACGATATGTTAAACCCCAAGCTCGTAGGTGCGGAAAAATCTCACACCGACCCCGTTGCTGACTATTTCAGCAAGGAAAAGAATTTCAAGAAAGCAGGGAACAGGCTTGTAAAGTTCTCACTTCTCTTAGGTCTTGTAATAGGGCTTATAGTAGTGCTTGTGATCCTTGATATCATATAACAAACACCAAGCGCCCCTCGGAGATACCGAGAGGCGCTGATTTGTTTATAGAAAAGTACAAACCGGAGTTTGTTTCAATGCACAATGCACAATTGAGGTGTCCGCCTTTGGCGGACAGATTGGAAGCTTTGCTGACAAGCCCCATATCGGGCTTATATGGGTAGCCAAAATGCTAATTATAGGCGATATCGTGGGGGGGGTGAAAGGCCGAATGGCCATATCATCGCCGAAGGCGATACAATAATTGTGCATTGTGCATTGTGCATTGGATCGCCAAACTCCTGTTTACTCTTCCCCATTCACATATTTCTGCGCATCGGCCATGGCGGCTTTCATATCGGCCTGCGTTTCAAGGGAAGATAGGTCTTTTTCAAAATCAAAGCTGTTCACCGTCTTTGATGCGGCTATCTGCATATCTGCCGTGGCATTTCGCGCCTCAAGCATGGCAAGGCGGTTTTTCGCCTCATTTATCTCCTCAACCATTTTGTCGTGAATATCAACGGCATTCTTTCTTGTTTCAAAAACCTTATCGCGCTGCGGTGTAAGCTCCTCTGCTTTTTTGTCGAGCTTGTATTTCTCATTCAGAAATACCCTTGCGTCCTCCTCGCTGCCTGCGGCAAGGGCTTTTTTGGCGTAGGCGGCATACTCCTCGCCCTTTGCTTTATACCCTGCGATATCGGCATCTATCTCGCCAAGGCGCTTTGTGAGCTCGCCTATCTGCTCTCTGACATCTGCAAGCTTTACGAGCAGCGATGCAAGCTGGAGCTTTAGCTCGTCCTTGTCGTTTTCCTTATCAAAAAGCCCCATTAGAGCGCCCCCTTACATATTGTCATATTTCTTTTTAAGCTCGTCAACTTCCTTTGAGTCATATACATTTGCCGCAGGCGGCGGTGTATAGGTCGTCGCCGTCGCGTTGCTTGTCTCGGAAGATGCGCCAAAGCTGTTAAGATCCTGATCAAGAATCTGCTGTGCCTTGTTCATCTCGGCGAGCTTTGCGCGTTTCTTCTTTGTCCACCAGCTCAGCAGCAGGCAAAGCACTACTATAACGAGCAGAATTATCGCAACTATCCACCCGTAATGCGGCGTTACTGTCATTATCCTGTCTGCCGACTCGGTAAACACCTTTGAGAACATCGTGTCCTCATCATAATCGGAATAATAGTAGTGGTCTATATAGTCAAGGACGATCTCCCTCGCCTCATCATCTATTACGGTTTTCGCCTCAGTACCCGTCAGGCAATAGCTGTGGTACACCTCGTTATACTCGTAGAATATGACCAAAAGATGTGCCTCATCATCAAAAAGCTCTTCATATACTTCATTCGCATAATCCTCGACCTCATATTCATCAAAGCTATGGCTGCCGTCGATCTCATCTGTTATTATCAGAAAAGGCTGAACACCCGTTTTCTCATAGAAATACTCCATGCCCTCTTCCAATTCCTGTCTGTCGCTTATCCAGCCAAGGCTGTCGATATAATAGCTGTCAGTTTCAACAATTGATGATGATTCAAGCTTTTCACGCTCTACCGTTGACTTTTGTATACTGTCGCTGCTGCCGCTTTTTGTAATTGCAGGTAAAAAATCACCTATAATATACAGCACAAGGACGATAGCAAAAATTATCAACCCCGTCTTATCGGACGAGCTTGTACTTGACACCGAGCGCCGCCTCGGGTTTGAGCCCGAAACGATAGAGCCGAGAACATATCCGCTTGAAAAGCTTGACCTTGATGAGCTATGATGATAGCTGTGGCGTGAGCTTGACGAGCTATGGTAGCAGCTGCCAAAGCTGCTCCTATGCGACGAACCGCCCGAATGTGAACTAAAGCCCCTTGAACCGCCAAAGCTGCCGCCGCGCGACCCTCCGCCGCCTCCTCTTCCTGCTCTGCCCATAGTTATTACCTCTTTTCTTTTGATAGATAAACCGTAGTTTGTAGGGGGGCTTTGCGGTCGCCCCCCGTACCCCCTTCGCTGCTGCACTCTTACAAGCCCGAATGGGCAATCGTCTGCCAAAAGCGGACACCATAACTGTTAACTATTATCTGTTAACTGTTAACTGCGAGCAAAGCTCGCCAAACTCCGGTTTATAATATTAATATACTATATTTTTATTAAAATGTCAATCATATTTTGCCGCATTGCAAAATAAAAGCGCCCCGGGGTGGAGCGCTTTGTATTCAGGCTTTATTCTGCTATTTCATAGATATCATTATAAACCTCATAGCCGCCGTATCTGTAGCGGTCTTTGCCCTCGGTGAGCTTTGAAAGGTCTGCGCGGTCGGTAAGCTCAAAGCTTTCATCAAGACACACTATACCATTGCCGTTAAAGAGATAATAATAATCACCTATATATAACGCTCTTGTGTATGGGCTTGCATAGATACCGTTATCGGCCATTTGCTTGTAGTCATACTCGTCCTCGAATTTGCCGAGCAGCTCAAAGCCTTTTTCGTCAGAGTAGGTGTAGAATGCATATCCGCAGACAGCCTTTTGTATATTGTTAGAATAATAACCGTCATTGTCTTTCTCAATGTCAGACTTCCAATAGCCGAGAGGGAAAGCTATGAGCTTACGCCCGCTGTCGATAAGAAGTGACTTTTCATCATGTATGCTGTTATACTCGGTTTTTGTCATATAGCCTTTGTCTGCGCTTTCCTCCTCAGAGCTTACATACTCTATCTTATCAAGCTCCTTAAGGTCATCAGGGTCGGTGTTATCGTACATTGAAACCTTTATGCCCGTAGTCCTGCCAGTGCTTTCATCGGCGGTGCTACCGACACCTATTATCCGCCCCTCGGAGTATGTTCTCATATGCGATGAGAACCCCGGCATTTTAAGCTCGCTTACTATTGTAGGGTTCTTCGGGTCATGCAGGTCTATCGCAAAGAGGGGGTCAGTCTGCATAAAGGTGACTATATATGCATAGCCGTCTTTGTAGGTTACACTCTTTATTACCTCATCATCGCCAAAGCTCTCGCTCTTGCCGATGATATCAAGCTTTTCATCAAGTGTATAGAGGTAGTTGTTGTACTTCATCTGATAGTGCAGGCTGTCATACTTATCCTCGGTAACGGCAACGCTCAGAACACCGTCTGCATAGCAAAGGGAATACTTATCATGGATAGTTCCGTCAAGGATAGCACTTGCCATAGGCTCTAATACGCCGTTTTCAGTGTCAAAGGATACAAGTAGCGACTGCGGTTTATAGTCTTCATCGGAATTATAGTTATAGTAATATGAGAAAAGCACAAGCCTGTCAGCCGTCTGGTAGATATTTGCATTCGCGCTCAAAATCGACTTTATGCTTATAGGTCTGCATTCGTCGGGTATATCAATGAGAGATAGGTTAGTATAGCCCCAGCCGTTTACGTTATCGGGGATAAATATATCATCAGAGCTTACATAATGCTCCTGCCCATTTACAGTATATACGGGGGCGAACTCGGGCTTGCCGCCCTTTTCATATGTGCCGTAGTAGTTAAGCCCCGAGCTGGTGGTAAGGTAAAGCCTGCCTTTTATCATGCGCGAGTCACTGTAATTGCCCTGAATGGAATATCTGCCTGTGTTCCTGATATTATCTATATCGGAAATATCAAACGCTGCCACGCTTACCGTGCTGACACTAACTGTCATATCATCAAGTGTCCTTTTCTCCTCGTCCGCCCAGCAGGAAAAGCTGCGGCGGTTAGCGCTTGAAAGAATGACTGTGAGCGTTTCTCCGTCAAGGTACATTTCATTGGCATAGAAATTGTTATAATCCTCCCCGAAAAGCTCGGTGAAATCAATAAGCTTTTCCTCCATATCGCCGTTATCCGCCTTTACCGCGAAAAGAAAGCCGTCATCTATCATGAAGATATTCTCGCCGTCTGTCTTGATGATATCGGCCTCATCAACGCCCTTCTCCTGCTTGTAGGTTTCCGAGTAGTCCTTTTTTCTGTCAGCGTTTTCATCGGAATTAGTGGCATTTGTTTTCTTTGTAGCATCACCGTCTGCCTCCTCTGTGGCCTCGTCATCAAAGCTTTGCGCCTCATTAACAGTTTCGGGAATACCATAGCGGTATGTGTCCCGATAGTTTTTCTCAAAATATTCGCCCAGCTCGTCATAACTCATCGTCTTAAGGCCTGTAAGCTCATATGTCTTTGCCTTAGGCTGTGGGGTAACTATACCGGGGTCAACGCTCGGGTCAAAAGCAGAGTCAACAAGCGAGCCTTTCTGCGAGGAACTTTCCTCCTGACCGACACTTGAAGTTTCACGCATAAGCTCCTTATCAAAATAGCCGCTCTTATAAAGGTAGCCTGCACCGCCGCCGACAATTATCGCCAAAGCCGCCGCAGCACTTACAGCGCGCCTGCTTACGCTTATTCTGCTGCGCTTTTGGGCAATGAGCTTTTTTTCGATATTCTCGGGGCTTATCCTCTCGGGAACGGGAGATGTCTCTTTTAATTTATCTGTAAATCCGTTTTGTTTCATAGCTGTTCCTCCTCGTCTGACAAGAATGACCTGAGCTTTTGCCTTGCCCGTGTGATATGGGATCTGACAGTTGAATGCTCTATCCCCGTTAGTTTTGTTATCTCCTCGCCTTTGTAGCCGCCGATGTATTTTAGCGCGATACACGCGCGCTCGTTATCAGAAAGCGAGCTTAGTGCGTCCATTATCTCTACCCCTTCAAAAGCATTGCTGCATGAAACAAGCTCCTGCTCATCGGCGCAGACGTTTTCTCTTTGTTTTATGTATTCTTTTTGTTTCAGCTTTATTTTGGTTATGAGTATCTTCATGATCCAGCCCTTAAAGGCATTCTCATCACGCAGCTTTTTTATCCCCGAAAAAGCATCGAGCGCTGTGTCCTGCACGCAGTCGGCAGCATCGTCCTCGTTGCAGAGGTTTGCAAGCGCGTAATAATATAGCTCCTCATAGACCTGCTTATAAAGCAAGGCAAAAGCATTTGTATCACCCTTCGCCGCTTTTTTTACAAGCGACATATCAGCTTTAGTTTTCATAAGTTTTCTCCCGGAAGATGATGTTGTCAAAACGTCGTTTCATATAATAGGTAAGTAAAAAAAGCCGGAATGCTGCACGTTCATAATTCTTTTACAATTTGCTCTCGGTTATAATTTAAGGGGAGCAAGCTGCTCCCCCTATCAGTTTTATTTATGCCAGCAGCCGTTCATAAATTCCACGCGCTTAGTCAGCCAGTCGCTGAAATAGGCGGCACATTCTGCCTGAGTTTTGCAGGCGGCAGCACCTCTTGAAAGCTCGTTGCCTGCCTCGTTATGGATAATGTTATCCCACTTTTCATAATTCCTATCAAATGCAGGGGCATACTTTTCGGTATCGCTCCCGATCATCTCGATCGCACGGGTGAAAACGCCGTCATCATAGGCGGCCGTCCACTTATCCTTTATGATCTCGGTATACCAGTCACAATACATCAGCACGGCAAGCCACGGGTTTATCGTGCGGTAATTGCCGTTTACATCGGAAACAACATTTGCCGCATAATGCCCCTCGCCGTTTGCACAGCGGTTTTTATTGCCGAGCGCCGAGTCAAAATCCCACGGGTTTCCGAAGGTAAGCTTTTTGCTGCCGCCCTCACCGAAATCGGCATACATAAAAAAGCTTGACCAATAAATATCGGCATCACAGGTAAGCTCGCTGATTATAAACATATCCGCAAGCGAATCAACATCGACCACCTGCTCGACTGCCTGCTGCGGGGTGATATCAGACGTTTCGCTTATTTCGCTGAAGTCATCGTTAAAGACATACGCCTTGTTTTCATACGCGGCAAAGTACATTATTTTATATACGTTATCAACAAAGTGATGTATAAAATCAGTCTGCGCCTTTGAATAGATATCGCTTTTTATAGAAAAGCCGACATCGTTTTTGCCCTTTGAAAGCGGCGAGGCTGTTTTGCTGCCGCCGTTTCCGTCATAGGCTTTTAGCTGCGCGTCCTTATTGTAGTATATCTTAAAGCTGTGAAGGTCATCCTCGGAATAGTAATATCCGTCATATTCAAGAAAATAGCCTATATCCGTTCCCTCATAGCCCTCCTCGGGCTTTGTTATATCAATGCGGTCTTTATTGACCTGAGAATACTCACACAGCAGATAAACGCCGTAATACTCACCGTTTATCGTTACTTCGACAAGCTGCGTGTCGGCAGCATATATCCCGTCCTTGCCGAGGATCTCATCAGCGACAGAAAGTGCCGCTTTGTTTCTCAGCATTGAGCCGTCCTTATACTCGGCAAGTAGCAGCCAGTTTTTAAACTCTGCGCCGTTATTAAGGCCTGACATACTCTGCTTTTCATCAAATTTTATCCTGAGCGGCTTTTTGTTATACATAGTCGTCCAGTTGCCCCTTACCTTGACCTGCGCGCCTGCACTGTCGATAAGCTTACTGCCATCGGTATCGGTAAGAGAAACTTTGCACTCCTCGTAATACGGAACGGGGGCTTTAAAGCCGGGATCCCAGGTCGCGCGGCTTTTGGCAACGTGTTCGGCAACGGGCTTATTTACAAAATCAAGGACATTTTTATCATCGCTCACCGTCTGTATAGCAAGCACGGGCATAACGTCCATAAAATCGCTTTCGGCTGCAGCAGACTCATGCGTCGATGACGACACTTGCGCATCATTCGACCCCTGCTGCTGTGACGATGACGAGCCCTTTGCACAGCCGCTAAGCATAGTACAGGCAAGAATAAGGCATAATAGCTTTCGTTTCATGATCAAGGCTCCTTGTTAGTGGTTTATGTGGCATAAACCGGAGTTTGGCGAGGTGCTTTTTTGAGGAGGGGGCAACCCGAAGGGGGTACGGGGGGCGACCGGAAAGCCCCCCGAAAAGCCCCTCGGAGCGATGAACAAAACCTTAGCTCAACGCTCGGAATGGCTCTACCTAACCCCCCAGCCCCCTTCCCTTCAAAGGGAAGGGGGAGTTACAAACTCCGGTTTGTATTCTTACTCGAAAAGCGGTGTTGAGAAGTACCTCTCGGCGGTGTCGGGGAGGATAGTTACTACCGTTTTCCCCTCGCCTAACTTTTCGGCAAGCTTTAATGCCGCCGCAACGTTCGTGCCGCTTGAAATGCCGCACATGATGCCCTCTGATGACGCAAGCTGCTTTGCGGTGTTGATAGCGTCCTCATCGGTAACTATGTGTATATGGTCATATATCTCCGTGTTGAGTATCGTGGGGATTATCCCGTCACCTATGCCCATTTGCAGGTGTGTTCCGACAGTTCCCCCTGCAAGGATAGCCGCGTGTTCGGGCTCTACTGCCCATATCTCCATATCGGGGTATTGGTTTCTCAGCGTTTCCCCTATTCCCGTGATAGTGCCGCCCGTGCCTATCCCCGAGCAAAAGCCGTCTATCTTGCAGGCTGTCTGCTCAAGTATCTCAAGGGCGGTGTTGTATTTATGCGCGTAGATATTATTGATATTCTCAAACTGCTGCGGAACATAGACATTCTTATCGTTTGCCGCCATTTCAAGGGCTGTATCAAGGCATTTCTGTATGCACTTGCCGATATCGCCGTCATCGTGTATCAAAATGACCTCTGCGCCGTAGTGGTTTACGAGCTTTCTTCTCTCTTCGCTAACCGAGTCGGGCATTATGATAATAGTCTTATACCCTCTTACCGCACCTACGAGCGCAAGGCCTATGCCCTGATTTCCGCTTGTAGGCTCAACTATTATCGTATCCTTTGTTATTCTTCCCTCTTTTTCGGCAGCCTTTATCATATTATAAGCAGTTCTTGTCTTTATAGAGCCGCCGACATTAAGCCCCTCGAATTTTACGAGTATCTGCGCATTTCCGGGCTTATTCATTCTGTTGAGCCTTATCATGGGGGTATGCCCCATAGCGTCTAAAATATTATTGCAAATCATCTTAAAATCTCCTCATTTCCATTATGCATTTTATTATAACACATTTTATGGAAAAAGGCAATAATATGTTTTTAACATATCCTAAGTTCAGAAAGATAAGATACAAGAAAAAAGCGCCCTCGCAGGGAGAGCGCTCAAAGTGTTATTTGCTTACCTTTTCAAAATTCGCAGCATCTACGCCGCAGATAGGGCATACATAATCATCGGGCAGCGTGTCGCCCTCATATTCATAGCCGCAGACAGTGCAACGCCATATTATCCTGCCGCCCTCGGTAACGCCTGCCGGTACAGCCTCGGGAGCTTTGCCGCCCCCTACCTTTTCAAAATCGGACGCAGGGTGCTTGCAAAGCGGACAGATAAAGTCCTCGGGCAGCTCCTCACCGACATACTCATAGCCGCATATAGTGCAGCGCCATATCGTCTGCCCCGTGCTTTCGTCTGTGCCGACGGCTTTGGGCTTAGGCTTTATATTCTCTAAATAATAAGCGTAGTCAGCCGAGCGCGCCGCACTAAGCATTGCCATTTCACCGACATCTGCGATAAACATCGTATGCGTGCCGAGGTCGACAGACTGACAGACAGATGCACTTATAAATGAATTAGTTCCCTTTGTGACAGCAAGAGTGCCGTTTTCCACACGCTTAACATCGGCAAAGCCTGCGAACTTATCAGCGTCTCTGCCCGACTGAAAACCAAAGCGCTTTATAAGCTCAAAATCAGCCTCACGGCTTATAATTGATGCGGTGAATTTACCCGTACTCATTATCATATCGTGCGTAAGGTTTGCCTTATTGACGGTAAGGCTCACACGGTTAGGCTCACTTGTCACCTGCCCGACTGTATTTGTGATACAGCCGTTATCCTTGCCGTTTTCATTCGCCGTCACCACAAAAAGACCGTAGGTGAGTTTGTAGATAGGGTTGTCTGCCATAGTTATTACCTCGTTTCTATATATATTTTAGAGCCGCAACACGGCTTTATTCTCTGATACTTCTTTTCCCCGCAAGGGTTTTACTTATTACAGCTTCATACTGGGGCATATCCTTATAGCGGTCTGTAAATTCACGCTTGATATCATCACCCCAGCGGTACATCATACCTATCATCTGCCTGATAGGGTTAGAATACTCGCGCTCATAGACCTTACGACGTTTTGTGAATAATTCCATAAGTGCTTTCATCTGCTCCTCAGTCGGCAAAACATCGTCATATGCAAGTGCCATTACCGCCCCATCAAAGACCATAGTGTTACCATTTTCAAAAAGCGTGAGCGTTACGGCCATATCATTATCATTTTCTCTTGTAAGTCTTATATACGAAAGTGCGGCATAGGCCGTTATCGTATCGAAATCAAGGTTTTTGTCAACTATCTCCTTAAGGTAAGGGATCGCCGCTTTATGGCCGATTTTGCCGAGAGCTTTTATCATTTCTGTCTGTGTTTCCCAAGTGCGATTATCCCCACTCTCCTTAAGATATGCGCTAAGCAGTTCATCACCCAATTCGGTGATACACTTTTTACCTATCTTTTTTGCAGCACCTCGTCTTTCGGGAGAGCGTGAAGAGCGCAGCTTTTTGGAAAGCTCGGAAAGCTCTTCGAGAGGCATTTCGGTGGGCATTGTGGGTTCTCCTTCCATTGTGGGTTCTCCTTCCATTGAATGCAAAGTGTTTTAAACATTATACCACACCTTTCCCGATATTTCAAGTCAAAATGCACAAGGCAGTGCCAAAATTTAAATCCCCGTTTTATAATTTCCTACAAAAATAAAAAAATCGCCCAACTTTTCAAAAAAAGCTTGACAAACCAAAAGTTTTGTTGTATAATAATATAGTCGTTTATGGGGCATAAATGGCGGCATAGCTCAGTTGGCTAGAGCACTTGGTTCATACCCAGGGTGTCACCGGTTCAAATCCAGTTGCCGCTACCATTTAGCCCCATAAATTATCGGCCCGTTGGTCAAGTGGTTAAGACTCCGCCCTTTCACGGCGGCATCATGGGTTCAAATCCCGTACGGGTCACCATTCAACGTTCTCGGAAACAGCGTAAATACGCCAGTTTCCGAGTTTTTTTATTTTCTAAAATCCCGCCTTGTTCTTTACTTGTTCATTGTTTGATGAGCAAGCTTTCACGCCGAGCTTTTCTCCTCTTTCTTCCTATGGAAATTAAGAGAATTTGAAACTGCCTCTGTCACCCTTGCCTGCGCATCGCCTATCATATGGCAGTACAA
>JAGBNQ010000002.1 GCA_017634275.1 Ruminococcus sp.
CGTTGATATGGCCATTCGGCCGTTTACCCGGACAATATTGTCTAAAGTCCACAATTTCGCCGCCCTGACAAGCCCGATATGGGGCTTGTCAGCATAGCTGACAGCTAAGTTTTGCAAAGCAAAACTTCCAGTCCGTCGGCGCGAGCCGACACAATAATTATTCATTATTCACTATTCATTATTCATTATTCATTGCTTGTGGTGCAAAGCCCCACAAATTCCGGTTTGTCTGTGCAAATTACAAATTTTAACCTATTAAAATACCGAGATTTATTATAACGCTTATTGCCCAAATTGTCAAGGTGAAATTTAGACATTTTTCACAAAGTTCAAACTTTTTCAACAAATGTGCCGGCTTTCACTTAACTGTCCAAAAAATTGCATTGACAAATCACAAAACCGTGGTATAATACACTTGAAAGCAAAAAACAAAACGTATATTCGGCCGAAAGAAAAGGTGATAAAAATGAGTGCAAAGAATATTTATATCGACTGCCGTTCGTCGCTTGCTTATGAAAACCTCGTTCAGCCTGAGGAGAATGAGTGCAGAGTGATAAGTATGACCACCAAAGCGGATATTCGCAAAAAGCGCGAAATTGAAAGAAATGAGCGGCTTTTTACGCTTGCCGCGGCAGGGGCTATGCTTTTGTGTGACGGGTTTATCTTTGGGCTGATACTCAAAGTCGGCAGGCTGATAGGCTTGCAGACGGGCTCGTTTACTGCGGCAGGGTGCTATCTTGTCGGGGCAGGCTTTTTGATGCTGACCTTTTTAGAGAGCGCATCAAAGCAAAAGCGCTCGGCCTTTCTTGACGGAATGGCGCACATCTGGGGGATAATCTGCTGTGTAAGCGCGGTGACGCTGATAGTTTACAGCGCTTTTCGTTCCCCCGATTCGGGTGGGAGCATAATCATGGTCTCGCTCATAGGCGGTGTGCTGCGGAGGTATTTTAAGAGCTGACCGCGGCGGTATTTTCCTCGGGCAGCCGACATATACTAAAACAGATAGGCTGCCCATAAAAATGTTTGTCTTGACTAACTCGGGCTTTGTGTGCTACAATACTTTCTGTACAGGGGAGTAGCAGGCTGCATTTGCAGCAGCAAGAACCGACATACCGGCACACACTGATGTGCCCGGCTTGCTTAAGGACGATACTACACAACTATTGTCCAATTGTAAGACCTGTGCGCAGCTTATCCGCTTTGGCGGAGGTTTGTTTGCTGTGCGCGGGTATTTATCTGTCACAGCGAAACGGCTGTGATTTTTTGTTTTTGGAGGAATTGTATTGACGGCGGTATTTGTTTTAAACAGCCTGCTTTTGGGTGTGGGGCTTGCTATGGACGCTTTCTCGGTTTCCCTTGCAAATGCTATGGGTGAGCCGAATATGCGCCGCTTTAAGGCTTTGGCAACGGCAGGGGCTTTCGGGTTCTTTCAGGCGCTTATGCCTATGCTGGGCTGGGTGTGCGTAAAGACGGTAGTATCATACTTTACAAAGCTGCAAAGGGCTGTTCCGTGGATAGCGCTGCTTTTGCTTTTATACATAGGCGGCAATATGCTCTATGACGGTATAAAGGGCGAGGAGGAGAAAAAGGCGGTAAGGCTCACCCCAAAGCTTTTGCTATTGCAGGCGATAGCCACCTCGATAGACGCGCTCTCGGTAGGGTTTACGATAGCGGATTACACTCTGCCGCTCGCACTTATCTGCGCGTGCATCATCGCTGCGGTGACATTTGCGATATGCCTTGCAGGCCTGAGCATAGGCAAGCGCGTGGGAATGCGCCTTGCCGACAAGGCAGGCATTTTAGGCGGCGTGATACTCATAGGCATTGGGCTGGAGATATTTATTAGCGGAAATGTATAGGCAAGCGTAAGCGCTGCAGCTGCGTGAAAAACGGGAACGAAAGATCATTTCGTTCCCGTTAGAATTATCTGCAAAAGCTTGCTATAGCGCGGCTTGCAAATTCTGCCGTACCCTCGCCGCCTGCCTTGTCGATGTTTTGCCTGAATTCATCATCTGCCGCATACATCTGCCCGAGCGATGCGAGCATTTCATCAGTGCAGCTGTAGTAATTCTTTGTGATAACGCTTTTAAGCTTTATGACT
Source organism: Ruminococcus sp. (assembly GCA_017634275.1). Taxonomy (GTDB): domain Bacteria; phylum Bacillota; class Clostridia; order Oscillospirales; family Ruminococcaceae; genus NK3A76. The sequence continues at coordinate 2,102 of JAGBNQ010000002.1, forward strand.
AACGCCCTCACCTGCTCATCGTCCTCCGCCCTGCCGCGAAGTGCGCCAAGCTCTGCAAAAACGCTCATCAGCTCATCTGCCATAGCCTTTTGCTCCTGTTTTGTTTTTTTGTAGTTTTTCTGTTCATACTCCGCAAATTCCTTTGTGCCGCCCCACTGCGCCTTTGCGCGCTGTGTGTACTGCTCGATCTTTTCATTGTCAAACGCTTTGAAATCCATTTTGTTCTCTCCTTTGTCTTTTATTTCACGGGCAAGGGCGATTATTTTTTCAAGGCGCTGCTTTTTAAGGGAAAGCAGCTCTATCTGCTGCGTCAGCGCCAATTCTCTGTCAAAATCGGGCGAATCAAGTATTTTCCCTATCATATCAAGCGGAAATTCAAGCTCTCTGAAAAGAAGTATCTGCTGCAAACGCTCAAGTGCTGTATCGTCATACAGCCTGTAGCCTGCCTGCGTGCGCTTTGCAGGTGTCAGCAGACCTATTTTGTCATAATACTGTAGAGTGCGTATACTCACTCCCGTGAGCTTGCTTACCTGATTTACCGTTTTCATTTCTCTCCCTCCTCGTGTGTCTTTATTATATACTATTACGTTACGTCAGGGTCAATAGCTGAGGGTGTATTTTGTAGGAATGAACAAATATTATTCGCTTAAATTGTGCATAATATATTTTATTGATTGGGATATCAGCCCTTTTGCTTTTGTGCCGACAGCAAGATAAATAGAAGGCTGTGGGGGTGCAAAGCCGCACATAATAATTGTGCATTGTTAAAGCTATTGATTTTTTATTGCGAATGTGCTATAATTTATTAAAGCTTTGGCTTTTATTTTGTGCAATTTAATTGGGATGGTGATAATATGGCAGATGTTGTGATAATAGGTGCAGGGGCTGTAGGCTGTGCGGCGGCATATGAGCTTGCAAAATACAAGCTCTCTGTAGTCGTTGTCGATAAGGAAAGCGATGTGTGTGAGGGCACTACAAAGGCCAATTCGGCGATAGTCCACGCAGGGTTCGATGCAGAGCCCGGCACGCTCAAAGCGCGCCTAAATGTACGCGGCAGCGAGATGATGGAGGAATTATCGAATAAGCTTGACTTTGCCTACAAGAGAAATGAGGCTATGGTGCTTTGCTTTGACAAGGATATCTCGGGGCTTGAGGCGCTTAAGGAAAAGGCTGACAAAAACGGCGTCAAGGGTGTGAGCATCATCTCGGGCGATGAGGCGAGGGCTTTGGAGCCTAACCTGACCGATGAGGTGCAGGCTGCCCTTTTAGCTAAGACCTCGGCAATAGTCTGCCCGTTCGAGATGACGCTTGCTTTTGCGGAGAACGCTTACACAAACGGCGCTGAGTTTAAGCTCTCCTGCGCTGTTACGGGGATAGACAAGGACAGCGGCGGCTATATCGTTCACACCTCAAAGGGCGATATAAAAGCGCGCTGTGTGATAAACGCAGCAGGCGTATATGCCGATAGGATACACGCTATGGTAAGCGGCACGCCGCTTAAGATAACGCCGCGCAAGGGCGAATATATGCTTATGGACAAAACAGCAGGCGGCTATGTAAGCAGAACTATTTTCCAATTGCCGACTAAAATGGGAAAGGGCATTTTAGTCACCCCGACTGTTCACGGCAACCTGCTTGCAGGGCCTACGGCGGAGAACATTGATGACAAGGAAAACACCTCTACCACAAAGCAGGGGCTTGCAGATGTAAAGGCAAAGGGCTCGCTTTCGGTGAAGAATATCCCTTTTAACAAGGTGATAACGAGTTTTACGGGGCTGCGCGCGGTTGGTGACAGAGGGGATTTTATCATAGAAGAATGCTCTGATGCGCCGCTGTTTTTTGACGCGGCAGGCATAGAGTCCCCCGGGCTTACAAGCGCGCCTGCGATAGGCGAGTATTTAAGAGAGCTGATAGAAAAGCGCATTCCTCTTGAAAAGAAAGAGAAAATAGCCGAAACAAGAAAGGGCATTACCCACTTTGCAGCACTTTCTGAGGAGGAGCAGGATAAGCTCATAAAGGAAACCCCTGCCTACGGAAAAATAGTCTGCCGATGCGAAACTGTTACCGAGGGGGAGATCCTTGATGCGATAAGCCGTCCGCTCGGGGCGACTACCCTTGACGGGGTAAAGCGCCGCACGCGCGCAGGAATGGGCAGATGTCAGGCAGGGTTCTGCTCGCCGACGAGCATGGCGCTGATTGCAAAAAAGCTTGGCATAAGGATAGAAGATGTAAGAAAAAACGGCGTCTATGAAAGCGAGGTGCGCTAAGATGAAAAATGAATATAACATCATAATCATAGGCGGCGGCCCTGCCGGAATGGCAGCGGCGATAGGCGCTAAGGAGGCAGGCGAGGAGGATATCCTCATTTTAGAGCGCGACGGGGTGCTTGGAGGAATTTTAAATCAGTGCATTCACAACGGCTTTGGCCTGCATACCTTTAATGAGGAGCTTACAGGCCCCGAGTATGCCGAGAGATATGCCGACAAGGTGAAGGCCATGGGCATTCCATACGAGCTTGACACAATGGTGCTTGATGTGACAGCGCTTAGTGACGGCAAAAAGGCGGTATCGGTAATAAGCTCAAAGCGCGGTGCAGTCACACTTACGGCTAAGGCGGTGATCCTTGCTATGGGGTGCAGGGAGCGGCCGCGAGGGGCGCTGAATATCCCCGGCTTTCGTCCGCAGGGGGTGTATACCGCAGGCACGGCGCAAAAACTCGTCAATTTAGAGGGCGCTAAGGTCGGCAAAGAGGTGGTCATATTAGGCTCGGGCGATATCGGGCTCATCATGGCAAGGCGAATGACACTTGAGGGCGCGCACGTTGCCGCGGTGGCGGAGCTTATGCCGTATTCGAGCGGCCTTAAAAGAAATATCGTTCAGTGCCTTGATGACTACGGCATACCGCTGCTTTTGAGCCACACGGTAGTTGACATAAAGGGCAAAGAAAAATTAGAGGGCGTATATATCGCAAGAGTTGATGAAAAAAATCAGCCCATAGAGGGCACGGAAGAATACTACCCCTGCGATACTCTGCTGCTTTCCTGCGGCCTTATCCCCGAAAATGAGCTAAGCTCGGGGGCAGGCGTTTCCATTGACCCACGCACAAACGGCGCTTATGTAAATGAGAGCCTGGAAACGAATGTAGAGGGTGTGTTCTCATGCGGAAATGTGCTGCACGTTCATGACCTTGTTGATTTTGTTTCGGAGGAAAGCACAAGAGCAGGCGCAAATGCCGCACGCTATGTCCGCGAGGGCAAGGCGGCAAAGGGTAGAGAGGTAAGCGTGACCGTCGGAAACGGCGTTCGCTACACCGTTCCGTCAAGGATAAGCTTAGGCGCGCTTGATGATATGACGCATATCCGTTTCAGGGTAACGGGGGTTTTTAAAAACGTAAGCATTGTCATAAAGTCGGGCGAGAATGAGATACTAAGGCGCAAGAGCCGTATTCTCGTGCCGAGCGAGATGCTTGATATCATTCTCAAAAGGGAAAAGCTTGAAGGCTTAAGCGAAGATATAAACGTATTTATCGAGGAGGTGCAGCAATGACAAAGGAGCTTATATGCATAAACTGCCCTATGGGCTGCGCGCTTACCGCCGAGGTGGAAAACGGCGAGGTGATAAGTGTATCGGGCAACACCTGCCCGAGAGGTGAAACTTATGCCAAAACAGAGCTTACTGCCCCCGTAAGGGTAGTCACCACCACGATAATTTCCGACACGGGCAAGCCCGTTCCCGTAAAGACAAAAGCGCCGATACCGAAGGACAAGATATTTGAGGTAGTATCCGAGATAAAGGCGCATACGGTCATCCTGCCCGTAGGAATGGGCGACACCGTGCTTGAAAATGCGGCTGACACGGGGGTAGACATCATCAGCGCACGGAGCGTTTCGGTAGAGTAATTAATAATTAATAATTAATAATTGAGGTGTGCGCCGTAGGCACACAATATTGCCTAAAATCCACTGTTCGCTGCACTGACAAGCCCGATATGGGGCTTGTCAGCATAGCTGACAGCTAAGTTTTGCAAAGCAAAACTTCCAGTCCGTCGGCGCGAGCCGACACCTCAATTGTGCATTGTGCATTGTACATTATGCATTATGCACCCGGCATTGATAATTTTATCGTGTATTATAAAAATTTTATATGATTTATCACAAAAAAACTGTTGACAAGAGCTGTGTTTTTGGTGTAAAATAATAATGTAAACGTTTGTAAAACGTAATGAACTGGAGGTAATAACAATGGCAGAATTTTTTGCAAATATCCCGAAGATACCTTATGAGGGTCCGCAGTCAACCAATCCGCTGGCTTTCAAATATTACAACCCTGATGAGGTCATCGGCGGAAAAACTATGAGAGAGCAGCTTAAATTCGCACTTTCATGGTGGCATACAATGGGCGGCGACGGAACGGATATGTTCGGTGTCGGCACAACTGACAAGACATGGGGTCAGGCTGCCCCCGAGGAAAGGGCTAAGGCTAAGGTAGACGCGGCTTTCGAGATAATGGACAAGCTTTCTATCGACTATTTCTGCTATCATGACAGAGATATCTCGCCCGAGTACGGTTCTCTTAAGGAAACAAATGACAAGTTTGACGAGATGATCGACTACATAGACAGCAAGATGAAGGCTGACCCCTCAAAGAAGCTCCTCTGGGGCACGGCTAAGTGCTTTGACCACCCGAGATATATGCACGGCGCAGGCACTTCCCCCTCAGCTGACGTTTTTGCTTATGCGGCAGCTCAGATAAAGAAGGCTATCGACTCAACCATCAAGCTCGGCGGCAAGGGCTATGTTTTCTGGGGCGGCAGAGAGGGCTATGAAACTCTCTTAAACACAAATATGGGTCTTGAGCTTGACAATATGGCAAGGCTTATGAGAATGGCTGTTGACTATGCACGTTCAAAGGGCTATGACGGCGATTTCTACATCGAGCCCAAGCCTAAGGAGCCTACAAAGCACCAGTATGACTTTGATACTGCTACAGTTATCGGGTTCTTAAGAAAATACGGCCTTGACAAGGATTTCAAAATGAATATCGAGGCTAACCACGCTACCCTTGCACAGCACACCTTCCAGCATGAGCTGAGAGTTGCAAGAGATAACGGTTTCTTCGGCTCTATTGATGCTAACCAGGGCGATCCGCTGCTCGGCTGGGATACCGATCAGTTCCCGACAAATGCTTATGATGCTACACTTTGTATGTACGAGGTCATCAAGGCAGGCGGCTTTACAAACGGCGGCCTTAACTTTGATGCTAAGGCAAGAAGAGGCTCATACACGCTTGATGATATCTTCTACAGCTACATTGCAGGTATGGATACATTTGCTTTGGGTCTGAGAGCGGCTTACAAGCTCATCGAGGACGGCAGGCTTGACAAGTTCGTAGAGGACAGGTATTCTTCATGGACTACAGGCATCGGCAAGGACATCATCGACGGCAAGGTAGGCTTTGAAGAACTTGAAAAGTATGCACTTGAAAAGGGCGAGGTAACAGACTCACTCACAAGCGGCAGACAGGAATACTTAGAGAGCGTTCTCAACCAGATAATGTTCACACTTTGATAGAATAGAGTTTATCTCCTCCGCAGACTGTAACGGTTTGCGGAGGAGCTTTTTTATGGATAACGTACAATGACAGCTCGGTATACGGACATTTTGCATTGTTTAGAGTTTAGTGTGCATTGTCGATGATTGCGGAGATATTCTGTTTAAATTGCTAAATTATTCATACTGTCATTTGTGCAGTCTGACAAAAGGTGTTTGACATATTGACATTAAATTATTAATAGTGTATAATAATTGTTAGGAGTTTATTTCCAAAATCTTTGATGTTAGGAGATATGTTATGAACATAAAAGCCGCTAAGGATCAGATCGAAAACGCAATAAAATCCTATCTTATGAAGGACGAGTACGGCGAGTATCTTATAAGTATTGAAAAACAGCGCCCTGTTTTCCTGCTCGGTGCGCCGGGTCTTGGTAAGACTGCTATTATGGAGCAGGTAGCGCAGGATATGCAGATAAACCTCGTTTCCTACGCTATGACACACCAGACAAGAGAGACAGCTATCGGTAAATCCATAACGCTTGAGCGTAACTTCGTGGGTAAGGACGTTACCGTTTCGGAAACGACTATGTCGGAGATCATTTCAAATATATATCAGACAATGGAGGAAACGGGTATCCGTGAGGGTATTCTCTTCCTCGATGAGATCAACTGCGTTGACCGTGGTATCGCACCTATGATGCTCCAGTTTTTGCAGTACAAGATCTTCGGTAAGGATCAGATCCCCGAGGGCTGGGTAGTTACCACCGCAGGTAACCCGCCCGAGTACAACGACGCCGTTACAGAGTTCGATATCGCAACTCTTGACCGTCTTAAGAAGGTAGAGATAGAGCCTGATTACCCGATATGGAAGGAATATGCTTTCTCGCGCGGTATACATACATCTATAACCACATTCCTTGATTTCTATCCCGAGTATTTCTACGTTGTGCCTACCGATAAGAGCGACAGGCAGTTCGTTACGGGACGTGGCTGGGAAGATATGTCGGAAATGATGCAGCTTTATGAGAAGAACGGCACACCCGTTGACCTCTTCCTTATCTCGCAGTATGTTCAAAAACACGATATCAATCAGGCCTTCTATGAGCATTATTGCAGATACAATGAGATAGCCGACAAGTACAAGGTAACTGATATCTTAAACGGCAACACAACTACTCAGATAATGGAAGCTGCTAAAATGGCAGGCGAGTATGAAAAGCACATTCTTATCAACCAGCTTGCAAGCATGACAGCTGAAATGATAGTTAATTCTCTTATGACAGAGAAGATGTCAAACATCATCATGCCTATGCTGCAGGACGTTGTTACTAAGATAAACGCAGGTTTCTCGAACAGACAGGTGCTTTCAGAGCATATCATGGAGCTGAGAAAGAAAGTTGACAAGGCTGTTAAGGCTCGTATCATCTCCGTTAAGGATAAGAGGATACAGCACTGGATACTTGCGTCCTTAGCAAGGTACATGGACAGAACTACCAATGAGGCAAGAGACAAGAACGAGCAGATAGCTATTATCCAGTCGGAATTCGATGCTATAATAAACAGAGTTAATATGTACACCAATCAGGGCAGCCAGATGCTCTCGAATGTGTTTGCATTCGTTTCGCGCGTTTACGGCGAGAGTGCAGAAATGCAGCTTTTAGTCCACGAGCTTTCTATCAACTCAAACGTTACAAAGTTCATCGGCAAATACGGCTGCGACGAATACACAAGCAGGATAGCTATCTACAGCCAGCAGTAATAATATCTGATAACACATTTTCCCCTATGCCCAAAAAGCATAGGGGAATTTTGTAATAACCCTGTTATTGACAATCGCCCCCTATTTCGAGTATAATATATACAAGACCTAATTTAAAAAAAGGAGTGTGTATACTTATGAACAAAAAGCTTATATCCCTTGCAGCGGCGGCTGTGATGAGCCTTGCTGCGGTTCCGCTCAGCGCTTCGGCACAGCAGGAGAACGCAGTTCCATTCGAGATAACAAGACCCGAGAACGTGTCTATGATACAGCTCGAGGGAAATGATTCGGAAAACACTATCGAGATACACTACTCACAAAACAACGCCATGAGCGAATGGTCATCGCGCAAGGAGTCGGACTATGACAACTGGCTAAAGGAAATAAATGATTTAGGCTTTGATGATGTGTGGATAACCACACAGATAGACTGGTCTATCGACTCGCAGGACGACTGGAAAGCCGATGAATACTGGATAACCGAAGGCTACGACAAGGACTTTCATCAGCATTTAGGCGACTGGGCTTATATAGCACAGCGCTACTCGGCAGAAACTACTATGAGCGAGTGGATATTCCGCTATATGGGCAACATAGACGACCCTGAGGACACACGCTGGTACGGCCACCACGAGGGCAGCGACGACTACAAGGGCTGGGGTGATGTGCTGAAACCCGACCAGTACACAAAGGTCAAAAACGAAGACGAAACAAACGCAAAGCTTGACCTTGAAAACCACACCATATACGCCCGTGTGCGCTGGCTCGTGACCCTGCGTCCGCTTGACGGCAACGACAGATACGTGACTTCCGACTGGTCAGACGTTGCAGCCATAGGCAAAGACGCAGCAGCGGCCGAGCCTTTAAAGGAGGGCGACATAGCAGCCCCCGTTATAAGCGACTTAAAATACACCGATGAGGATTTCAACGGCTTCCCCGTGATAGCTTTCAAGCTTGAAGTTGACGACAAGCTTGCCGCACAGGCAGCACAGGCAGGCGGCACGCAGGGCGGCATATCCCTTGAAATTGAGGCAAGGCTTGCAGGGAGCGAGGAATGGGTCGGCCTACAGGGCGACTGGATAATCAAGGCGGGCGATATGACCGCAGCCTTACAAGCCCTCGCAGAAAAAGAGCAGAGCGTCAAGAAAGACACACCCATTGAGCTTCGTGCAAGATACCGCTGCTCGCAGGCAGGCGTTGAGGAGGATATATTCTCTGACTACTCGCAGATAATCACATTCGGCTCTCAGGATATGGAGGTAACTACACAGAAAGTGGAGGAATCATCAATTCCCGACGACGAGAGCAAGGCCGAGACTACAACCACCAAAAAGGAAAAGACCGAAGACAAGGAAAAGGACGACAAATGCTCACTTTGCGGCTTCTGCCCGCAGCCTTTGGGACTTTGCATCTTTATATGGATAGCTATAATAGTAGTTATCGTTATCATTATAGTTGTCATAGTTCTTAAGAAGAAAAAGAACAAGGACAATGAAAGCAAATAATAACCTTTAGCAAGGGGGAAAATATATGAGCAGGATAAAAGCGGTATGTATAGGCAGGCAGTATGCCTCGGGCGGAAGTGATATCGGTAAGATAGTTGCAAAAAAGCTGCAGGCTAAGTGCTATGACCACGAGATAGTCGATATGGCGATAGAGCGCAGCGGCATAAGCCCCGAGGAATTTGTAAAATATGAGGAGGCTGTGCTGAGCCCTCTGCATACACCTCTGTCATTCAGAATGGGCGCTAACAGGCATCTCGATATATCCGAAAGGGTGTTCCGTGCCGAGGGGGATATAATCTGTGAGATAGCTGACAGAGAGCCTATAGTCGTATTTGTCGGCAGGTGTGCCGATTTTGTGCTGAGAAACAGAGTGAGAACGCTTGATGTTTATATCTATTCCGATATGGAAAAGAGAATGGATAACGCGATAAACAAATACGGCATATCGCCCGATGAGGTGGAGCAGGTGATAAAGCAGTTTGACAAAAAACGCTCGTATTACTACAATACCAACACTAACAAGCACTGGGGCGACAAGGCAAGCTATGACCTTTGCATCGACAGCGGCAAGCTCGGCTATGAAACAACGGCGAGCATAATCGCGGCGATAGTGCGCGCAAGTGACGAATAAGCAATTTACAGAAAAGCGGTGATAAAAATGTGCGATGATACTATCTCACAAAAGATTACAGAACTGACCAACCTTATCCTTGATGACTACTCGGGCGGCAAGACGATAGACGGCTCATGCCCGTTTGACCAGCCCGATAAAAAGGTCATAATCGACATTATAAACAAGCTGCAAATAATAGTTTTCCCCGGGCATTTCAAGAATAACACCTATAAGGTGTATACAAGGCGCTCAGGGCTTTCGATGCTGCTTGAGGACGTAATGTTCAACTTAAAAAAGCAGATAAACTTAGTTTTGGGGTTTGATGAGCAGTATGCCTCTCTTGATGAGCAGGCAAGGCAGGATACCGCGGCACAGCTTGCCCTTGATTTCTTAGGGCAGATACCGAAGATACGCGAGTATATTGAAACCGACGTATCAGCAGGCTTTGACGGCGACCCCGCGGCATTCAACAAGGACGAGATAATCTACTCCTACCCCGGGCTTTACGCGATATTTGTAAACAGGATAGCCCACGAGCTGTTTTTGCTCGGTGTCCCGATGATACCGCGTATCATGACCGAGCACGCCCACAGCTTAACGGGGATCGACATTCACCCCGGGGCTACGATAGGCAAATATTTCTTTATCGACCACGGCACGGGAATAGTTATCGGTGAAACTACCGAGATAGGCGACAATGTGAAGATATATCAGGGCGTAACGCTCGGCGCACTTTCCACAAGGGGCGGCCAGAGTTTAAGAAACAAAAAGCGCCACCCGACGATAAGGGATAATGTAACGATATACTCGGGCGCATCTATCCTTGGCGGTGACACGGTGATAGGCAGAGATGTTGTCATAGGCGGTAATGCGTTTATCACAAAGAGCATAGCCGCAGGCGCAAAGGTAAGCATCAAGAATCAGGAGCTTAGATACAACTACGACTCAAAGCACCCCGTAGAGCAATGCGAGGTAGACAATGACGCGGCGTGGTTTTATATAATTTAGGATCATTTCGGGCTGTCCTTCGGGGCGGCCTGTTTGTTTCAATGCACAATGCTGGGTGTACAATGCACAATGTTGGGTTAAGGCGCGCCACTGCGAAGGGGGGCAATGCGAAGGGGGCTTGGGGGGCGACCGCCAAGCCCCCCAAAAAAGGCGTGCGATTTGCTTTGTCCTTAACTTAGCTCTGAGCGTAAAACAAGCATAAAAAGCCTTTGATAAGCTAAGATTTAGTTCATCGCTCCGGGGGATTTAAGCCGCCTGCGGCGGCTTTCGGGGGCTTTGCGGTCGCCCCCCGTACCCCTTCGCCAAACTCCGGCTTATCTCGGGAATGGTTTTGCCTATATTATTTATCAAAATCTCAATAGGAATGATTATTGACTTGATGAGGCAAAAATGCTATAATAAACTAAACTTGGCACATGATAATTGTGCATTTAAACAGAAAGGAAGATGTAAGATGTTGGATTTTAGTTTTTACAGCCCTACGGAGTTTGTTTTTGGAAAGGGCAGAGAGAGCGAGTGCGGTGAGCTTGTTAAAAAGTATGGCGGCAGTAAGGTGCTTATCCACTTTGGCGGCGGCTCGGCGGTAAAGAGTGGGCTTATCGACAGGGTAAAGGCCTCCCTTGAAAAAAGCGGCGTGCCTTTCTGCGAGCTTGGCGGCGTTCAGCCTAATCCGCGTGATACGCTCGTTTATAAGGGCATCGAGCTTGCTAAAAGCGAGGGGGTAGACTTTATACTTGCAGTCGGCGGCGGCTCGGTAATAGACTCTGCTAAGGCTATAGCGGCAGGAACGCTCTATGACGGCGATTTCTGGGATTTCTACTCTGGAAAGGCGGCTATCGAAAAGGCGCTGCCGATAGGTGTTGTGCTGACTATAGCTGCGGCAGGCAGCGAGGGCTCGGGCAACTCCGTAATCACAAAAGAGGACGGAATGCTAAAGCGCGGAACGGGCTCAGACCTTCTTCGCTCGCGCTTTTCTGTTTTGAACCCTGCACTTACTCAGACGCTCCCTGCATATCAGACGGCCTGCGGCGCTACTGATATAATGGCGCACGTTTTTGAGAGGTATTTTACCAACACTACCGAAGTTGAGATAACCGACAGGCTTTGTGAGGCGGTACTGCTCACAATGGTAAAGGAAACGCCGCGCGTTATCGCAGACCCCGACAATTACGAGGCGCGCGCTAATATCATGTGGGCAGGAATGGTAGCCCACAATAACATAGTAGGCGTAGGCCGCGAGCAGGACTGGAACTCACACGGCCTGGAGCATGAGCTTTCGGGGCTTTATGATGTGGCGCACGGCGCAGGCCTTGCAGTCATTATGCCTGCGTGGATGGAGTATGTCCATAACCATAATGTTATGAGGTTCTGCCAGATGGCAACGCGCATCTTCGGGTGCAGTATGGATTTTGAAGACCCCGAGGCTACGGCGCTTGAGGGAATAAAGCGTTTCAGAGCCTTTTTAAAGAGCATAGGTATGCCCATAAACTTTGCGGAGCTTGGCGCTAAGGAGGAGGATATCCCGATACTTATAGAAAAGCTGGGCATCGGCGACGGCAAGCGCGCAGGCTTTATGGAGCTTGACAGAAATGACGTTGAGGGCATCTACAAGCTTGCTGTAAAGGCGTCACTTTAAGGAGAAACTATGAAAGCTGATACCACCTTTGAAAAAGCGCCTGCCATTGACCTTTTATACCCCTCGCAGGAAAAGCGCGAGCTTTTGCGAAGGCGAAGAAACAAGATAGGCGAGCTGACAGACCTGCTTATAAGCGACATGATGCTTGATACCCTCTCAAAGCTCATATGCAACGCAAATGCCTATAAAATGCAGCAGATACTCACCGAGCTTTGCGATGATGAGGAAACTATAAACTACCGCCTTGATATAATAGATGACCTGCTCAAAATGCCCGAGCTTGTTGATATGCTCAAAAAAATAGTCAGGATAATGATAGACAATGACAAGGGCAATATCTACAATATCTTAACGCCCGATTCGTTTACCACGCTTGACTCGGCAGTGACGGCTTTTGAGGCTTACATTCAGTGCATTGAGTATATGCATGAGTTTAACGAGCGCAAGGGCATGAATGCCTCCTCGCAGGGGGTAAGGAAAATGCTTGATTTCTTTGAGAGGTGCTATAACGATAAGCACTATAAAGCGCTGTGCGAGGACGTTCACGAATTAAGGGATAAGATAAAGGGCAGGATAAAAAGCGTTTTAGTGGCGATAAACCTTGACGAGACGCTTATTCCCGTGTCCGCAGGGATAGTTGAGATAAGCGACAAGGAATACACCCAAAAGCCCACCGTGCTTGACAGGATAATCTACAGAGGTGCTAAATTTAACGATAAAAACGTTATGGGCGCGCTAAGACAGCGCTATGTTTACGAGGGGAATGACAAAAACAGCAAGGACAGAGATGTAAACCCCTCGGAAAAGGCGCTGTTTCAGGAGCTTGACTCTATCACGAAAAAATACGTCGAGCTTGTTGATGATGCGCTTGATGATTATAAGGCTATCGGCTTTAAGGACGTGTATTCGATAGAGTATCAGCTTGATTACTACACGGGCATTATCGCTATGATAAAAAATGCGCGTGCAAAGGGGCTTGAAATGTGCAGGCCGAAGATATTGCCTATGAGCGAGCGCAGAGCTGAGATAAAGGGGATTTTTGACCCCATTTATTTCAGCGAGGCCTCAATTTACAACCTCTCCCACAAGGAAAAGCGCGAGGTAATAACTAACGATATAACGCTTGATGAGAACGGGGGCTTTTACATTCTCACGGGTGCAAACAACGGCGGTAAGACGACATTCGTGCGCGCTATAGGTCTGTGCCAGATAATGGCGCAGGCAGGGCTTTATGTTCCTGCGAGCGAGTGCGAGATATCGCTTGTTGATATGATATACACACACTTCCCTAAGGAGGAGCAAAAGGGGATAGACGCCTCGCGCTTTACAAGCGAGATAAAGCAGTTTAAGGATATTTCCGATGTTATCACAAACCACAGCCTTTTGCTTATGAATGAGTCTATCCAGTCAACAACGCCGAAGGAGTGCGTGGATATAGCGGTGTCGCTCGTGCATATATTTGCGCTTTTGGGGGTGAGGGGGGTATTTGCAACTCACCTTGTCGATATCGCGCCAAAGGCACTTGAACTAAATTCCGACGGGGATATGAACACGCGCGTTGAGAGCATAACGGTGAGCGTTGATGAAAGCACGGGAAAGCGGCTTTACAAGATAGTAAAGGGACTGCCGGGTGACACAAGCTATGCCGACACGATATTTGAAAAATTCGGGCTTGACTTTGAAAGCCTTAAAAAGCGCGCTAAGGAGATGAACCAAAAATGAAACTTATAGATATCTCGCAGGAGGTTTTTTCCTGCACCGTTTTCCCGGGCGACCCGCCGCCCGAGATGAGGAGGACTATGAGCATTTCAAAGGGCGATGTCTGCAACCTTACCGAGCTTTCGATGTGCGCCCACAACGGCACGCATATAGACGCGCCCTTTCACTTTATTGATGACGGCAAAAGAGTAGATGAAATGGGGCTTGCGCCGTATGTCGGGGATTGCTTTGTGGTAAGGCACGAGGGCGATGTGACTGAAAATGATGCAAGGAGCATTATGCAGCGCGCGGCTGCCGCCGGGGCTGACAAGCGCATTCTCATAGCAGGAAAGGCGACAGTCACAGCTCAGGCGGCAAGGGTGTTTGCAGATGCAGGCATTACCCTTATCGGCAACGAGAGCCAGACGGTAGGCCCCGAGGACGCACCAAAGGAGGTACATCTTATTCTCTTAGGTGCTGAGGTAACTCTGCTTGAGGGGATAAGGCTTGATAAGGTTCCCGAGGGGAAATACTTTTTAAGTGCCGCACCGCTTAATTTAGGCGGCTGCGACGGCGCACCGTGCAGGGCATATCTGATAGATAATTAATAATTAATAATTATTGTGTCGGCTTGCGCCGACGGATTGGAAGTTTTGCTTTGCCAAACCCCGGTCTTTAACTGCCGATACAAAAGTAAAAAACAAATATAAAAAAGAGGTATCACCGTTTTTTAGCGATACCTCTTTATTTTTTTTTTGGCTTAAATCAGCGCGTCAAGCTCGCTTTTTGCGGCAAAAAGCTTATCTAAAAGTGCGGAATAATCCGTTTGCGTCTTTGTTCTTAAAAGCTCGGTCATTTCGATTATCGGCTCGGCAAGCGGTGTTAAGGAAAGGTTTGTGTACATTCCCTTGAGTGCGTGGGCTGTTTCAAAGGCAGCAGTAAGGTCGCCCTCCTCTATCTGATCCTTTAGCTTTTGCGGCTTGTCATCATTGATAATGCTCTTTATAAGTCCTAAGTAAAACTCGGTGTTGTTCATGCACCTTGCAAGCCCGTCATCAACATCTGCCCCGTAATCTTTTAAGGTATCTATGTCAAGCATTTATTCTTCCTCCTGTCTGATAAGCTCGTTAAATTCCTCGGGCGGCACGGGGTGCGAGAAATAATAGCCCTGAATAATATCGCAGCCTGCATTTTTTAAAAGCTCATATTGCTCCTGCGATTCAACGCCTTCGGCTATCACCGGAACTTTCAAGTATCTTGCTATTTCCAGAATAAGCTCTACCATTCTCATATCCTTGTCAGAGGTCGCTATGTTCTTGACAAAGCGCATATCCATTTTAAGCGCGTCAATTGGGAGGGCTGCGAGCATATTTAATGATGAATAGCCGCTGCCGAAATCGTCCATTTCCACCCTAAAGCCGTCAGAGCGCAGCTTTTCTACCGTTTCGATTATCTGCGAGGAATTATCTGTATATGCGCTCTCTGTCACCTCAAGCAGATATTCTTCGGGCTTTAAGCCGTTTGAGCTTACTATTTCAAGCAGCTCATGTTCAAGCTCGGGGTCGTATATATCTATCCTTGATACGTTTACAGATACGGGTATGACCCTGTCAAATCTGTCCTTCCACGTTTTTATCTGCGCTGCGGCCTCGCGCCATACAAAGCGGTCAAGCTTTTGTATAAGGCCGTTGCTTTCAAACAGCGGAATAAACGCGCCCGGGCTTATCATGCCAAGCTCGGGGTGCTGCCAGCGTATTAGCGCCTCGGCACTTGCAAGGCAAGGCTTGTCGCCCGTGATATTGTATTTCGGCTGATAGAACACCTTGAACTGCCTTGTTTCAAGCGCCTCGTCTATCTCATTTATCAGCCTTGCGTTGTAAAGCTCCTTATTGTGCAGCTCGTCATCATAGTAGCCGTATGACGTCTGAAATACCGCACGCTGCGCCGTGCAGGCCATATTCGCTCTGTCAAAGCGCTGCTCTATCGAAATGCTCTTGTTGGCATTAGGGTAAATGCCGAGCCTTATGCTCACCTTAGTATTGCCGACCGCCTCAACAAATTTCTTTGCCGCGTCTGAAAGTATATCCTCATAGCTTTCTCTGTGCGCAAGGTAAATATAGAACGAGTCTGCATCACATCGGCAGGCAAGGCCGTCAGTGCCCTTTAAAAGCTCATTAATGTGGTCAGCGATAGTTTTTAAAAGCTTATCGCCAAACTGCCTGCCCTGCAATTCATTTATCAGGTGAAAGCGGTTTATGTTAAGTACAAGCGCATCCATCTGCATATCAGGGCAGAAACGGTCATGCTGTCTGCCGTAATGAAAAAGGAAAGGCTTGGTGTAAAGCCCCGTAAGCTCGTCCTTTTCAGCGCCCGTTATCATGATATGGTCTTCCGCAAGCTCAATAGAGCGCCTTACTCGTGCAAGAATGACCTCGGGCAGGTCATATGGCTTGGGGATAAAGTCGGCAGCGCCGTATTGCAGGCTTTTTACCTCAGCGTCCCTTTCCGAGGTAAGAACTATAACGGGTATCCTCTTAAGCTCGGGGTCAGCCTGAAGTATCTCAAGCAGGCCGTAGCCGTCAAGCCTCGGCATCAGAAGGTCAAGCAGGATAAGCGAAAGGGTCTTTTCGTTCTGCCTTATCAGTTCAAGTGCCTGCTCACCGTCCTCAGCATACAAAACGGTATAATCACAGCTTACGATATTTCCGAGGATCTGTCTGTTAACAAGCTCATCATCGACAACAAGCACTTTTCTTTGTATATTCTTTTCCCGTCTGAGAATTTCCTGCACCTTTAACACCTCTTTTTTGACATTTTATGACTATTATTATAACACATTTTTTTAATAA
>JAGBNQ010000017.1 GCA_017634275.1 Ruminococcus sp.
AGGAATTCCTTGATAAAAAGCGCAGCGATGCTCAGGAGGAGCTTAAAAAGGTGACCGAAAACGGCGCAAAGCTTGAAAAGCCTGTCATGAATGCTCACTTAGCGGCTATCTCAACAGCTAATTTTGCTATGTCTTGTATCGGCGGTTCGGGAAATAAGGAAAAGAATACACTTCACATTTCACCGTCAAATATGGATGAGAACCTCTACACCACATTCTTAAAGAACACGGTAAAAAGCAAGAGCTTTAAGAATATGGTAAACAAAACCGATGAAAAGACACTTTACGATCAGGCGGTATTTGATAAGGGGCAGAACCTTTATTCTAACCACCAGAACTTCAAGGCTCTCGAAAAGAATAGCGATTTGAATAAAAATAAAGGGAGCGGCAATTTAGATAAGAAGACCCTTGACGAAACAAGAAATATGCTTGGTATAAAGTAAACGAAACATAATAAGGAGAACGGCATAGCAAGGGCGCGGTAAGGAATGCTTTCTTTGCGCCCTATATAAGAAATAATGAAAGAATAGATAATAAAAGAGGACGCTGTTGCGATAACAGCTGTCCTCTTTTGTTGACAAATGTAAAATGATGTGATATTATATAATTGAAAAATAAAAAGGAAGTGTGTTAAATAATGGGGATAAGCAGATTTATCACAAGGCTTTCGGCCGCTTTGGCAGGTGCGGCTATGCTTTGTACGCAAATTCCTGCGACAGACGCTTTTGCGGCTGATGAGGCAGGCTTTGAGAGCAACGGCATTCCGATAGTTTATATAAACATTGATGAAAGTAAAGGCACTATCGAGCAGATGAATTCAAGCGAGGATCATTCGGCTGAGTGCAAGGGCAAAATAACTATCGACGTTCCTGACGGGTATAAGGGCGATTACAGTGCTAAGGAGCTTGAGGATATAAATGACTTAAAGCTTGACTACATCAAGGGCAGGGGCAACTCTACCTGGGAGGCTGACAAAAAGCCCTACAAGCTAAAGCTTGACAAAAGCGCCGACCTGCTCGGCATGGGCAAAAACAAGCACTGGGCGCTGCTTGCAAACAGATTTGACCAGAGCCTTATGAGAAACCGCGTCGGTATGTATATTGCCGAGCGTTTGGGGCTTGAATATACACCGAAAATGCTGCCCGTTGATGTGGTTATGAACGGCGAGTATTTAGGCAGCTATGTGCTTGCGCAGTCGGTAAGGGTAGGCAAGACAAGGGTCGAGATAGACGAGCTGTCTGCTGAAGATAATGCCGAGCCCGAGATAACGGGCGGCTATCTGCTCTCACTTTTGGGCGACCATGATGATGACCCCGAGGACACAAGGAAAACAAAGAAACGCCAAAGGCTGATGACAAAGCCGCAGTGCCCGTGACAAGCAACCCCAAAACGGGAGCGGCAGCAGCTATGTCGGCTATAGCGCTTTCAGCGGCGGCAGCAGTTGTTATGGCAAGAAAGAGAAAGTAAATTATAGATCACCGCAGATTATACTGCGGTGATTTTTTGTATACGCTCAGTCGGAAAATCAGTATAATTTTTCGTAAAATATTGACGTTTGAGGCAAGATGTGTTATACTTGATATAGAGTTAGCATTCGCTAATTTGGAGGAGGATCATTATGAAGTCAGCAATAAAAATACTGAATACCAAAAAGGAGTACAGAGAAGAAGTCGGAAATGTACTTGACAAGGAGCAGTGCGAAAAGCTCTGGCGCAGGGCAGCGTCGCGGCTCAACAGCTACCTTGAAAAATATGAGAGCCTGCCCGAGGGCGTTCATTCTCATACCGATGAGAAGATATTTCCTGCGGCGGCGATGTACCTTACGGCAAAGGAGTTTATGACAGAGGAGCAGGCCTATGCGGTGATCGAAAATGCGGCTGTAAAAATATGCGCAAAAGCAAAGCCGCTCAAAACGATAATGAAGATTCCCTTTATGCCTTCGCTGTTTATAAAGATGTGGGACCCGATGACAAAGAAGAACTTCGGAGAATCCTGCGGCTTTGAGAACAGGTTCTACCCAAAGGAAAAGGGCGCGTACCGAATGGATATCCTGCAATGCCCCTACAAGACCTACTTTACAGAGCTTGGCTGCCCCGAGCTTACTAAGATCTTCTGCGAGAATGACGAGCGCGTTTACGGGGCTCTTCCGGGGCTTGTCTTTGAACGCAGCGGAACTCTCGGCAAGGGCGCCGACAGATGTGATTTTTATATAAGAAAGGCTTGAATAAAATGGTGTTAGCTGTTATTGAGGGCTTTGTGCTATCGTTTATATTACTGCTTGTGTGCGTTGTAAATATCAGAAACGGCCCCGTCGGCGGCGTGCAGTATTACGAGCAGGAGGTCAAGGAAAGGGTCGTAGAGCTGGGGCTTATCACCAATGAGCAGATCAAGCGCAACAGGTCACTCAGCGGCCTTGCTCTTATGTCAGCACTTATGATACTTTCGCCGTTAATGGTGTTTTATGTAAATGATGCCGGGACTTTTTTGCAGGGCTTTGCACAGCTTACTGTAATGTATATGGTCTGCGGAGCTTTTGACCGCATTTTCATCGACTGGTACTGGGTGGGGCACACAAAGGCGTGGATAATCGAAGGTACAGAGGATATGCTGCCCTACATCAAGCCGAAGGTCTGGGTAAGAAAGATAGTGCTGACGGTCGTGCTTTACCCTGCACTTGCGGCACTTATGTCATGGATATTTATGCTGTTCAAATAAACGTAAAGGAGAATGTAACATGGACTTAAAATTTGGAGATATTCAGGAAACCGCACTAATTCCGCTTGCAATAAAGGCAAGCGAAACAGCTCGACCTAATGCAAGGATAAAGGACGAAAAGGTTAAGGAGATAATCGACACCCTCGGTGTTGATGTCAGCAAATACGACCCGTTCATGTCGCACGAGGGCGTTGTCGCAAGAACGATAATGTTCAGAGATGTGCTTATCAAGCTGCTTGGGAAATACCCCGATGCGCTGTGCGTAAACCTCGGCTGTGGGTTTGATGACAAGTTCTCGCAGGTGGATAACGGCACTCTGACTTGGTTCGATGTCGATCTGCCCGATCAGATAGCCGTCCGCCGCAAGGTGTATGAGGACAGAGAACGCTGCACTATGCTTGACGGCAGCGCCCTTGAAAGCGAATGGACAAAAAATCTCCCGAAAAGGGATATGAACATCATCGTTATGGAGGGCGTGCTTGAATATTTCTCAAAGGAGCAGGTGGGCATCTGTCTTAATATGCTTTGTGACAGCTTTGAGCATGGCTATCTTTTAGCGGAGCTGCACTCGCCGTTCCTTGAAAAGCACGGCAAGCACCACGATGCTGTAAAGCACACAAATGCCTCCTTCGGCTGGGGAACAAAGTCGGGAAAGGAATATCTTGACCTTGAGCCGCGCATGAAACTTGTAATGGAGCGCAGCTACAATGAGGAGATGAAAAAGTATTCTATCCGCGGCAAGCTCTTTGCAGTGATCGGCAAGAATATGAATAACCGACTTGCAGTCTTCAGGTGGTAAGGGAAAATGAAACAAACAGTAAAACGCTCCCTTACAGTCAGCGTACTTATGGGACTGCTCGTGATGATCTTGCCGTACCTCGCACCGCCTAAGCTGGTGCTTAGGCTTTTGCCAAAGGACATATACGAGGCAGGCAAGGCTCACCCTGCACCGTCAAGGAAAAGGCAGCTGCTCGGGCATATCCTCACGCTGATATATTTTGCGTATTTTATCTATATAATGAAGAAAAACACCGACGAGATAAGGCAGGAAAACCTCACATTTGCTGAGGCCTTCAAGCGGCTGGCGGCGTTTTTGTATGTGGAAAAGCTTTTTGACATCATCGTGCTTGATCAGTTCCTTTGCATGAGCAGCGGCTGGTATCAGCGCTTTTATCCCGAAACTAAGGACTGCGCAGGCTGGCATAACAGGGGCTGGAACAATAAACAGCAGATATCAAGGCTCATGCTTTACCCAATAGCCTGTGCTGTGCAGGCATATCTGCTGACTAAAGGGAATGACAAGGCATAACGGAATAGAAACAAAAAATCACCGCAGATGATACTGTGGTGATTTTTGTATGCGTTTAGTTCGAATCTTTTTATGAGCTTTTAATCCTTATTGTTTATTTCATTAAGTAACCGTATTATTTCACCAAGTGCCCAAAAAAACATTCCACAAACAAAAGCTATTATTATATATGTTATTATTAATGAGCTATCACTTTTTTTCTCATCATTTGAAAGAACACCAACTATGCAGAATCCACCAAGCCATATCAGAAATGCACATAATTTCAAAACGTAACTTGAGGAATTTTTTTGATTTTCCGCTTTTTTGACTGCTTTATATGATTTTAAAACTTCTTCATATTCTTCTTCTGTTAATGTAGCAGGTACAGTTTTGTAGTGTTTATTTGTTTCTTTATCAAGATGTGGATAATCAGTACCAACAGAGTCCTCAGAGGGCGCATATTCTCTGTCATGAATACCTATTGAGTCTAAGAATGCTGCCTTATTCTCCACCAAAATCTTATTATTCTTTTTAATATATTTATCAACATATATATTCATAATATAGAACCTCCTTTTTTATAATTATAACATTTTTTATTATCATTGTCAACACTTAAAGAGTTATAAATAACTCCCTTTGTGTTTGTATATACTATACAATAAGTGTAGTATAATAACACATGGAGAGTTGGATATGATAAAAGATTTACCTCAAAAACTAAGAGAATTACGTCTTAAGAATAGACTATCTCAAAAGCAAGTTGCTGAAAGATTAGGGATATCACCTTCGATTATAAGCGGCTATGAAACAGGTGAAAGAACGCCAAGTACAGAAGTGATTGTTTGTTTTTCCTATTTATTTAATGTAACAACAGATTACTTATTGGGGAGACAAACAGATCGTTCTCATTATATTCTTGATACTAAAGGATTGACTGATGAACAGCTTCAAGCAATTCAAGCTTTGATAAACACTATAAAGAAACAATAAAACTTTGAGATTTTTCCAACAATTCTTTTTTGCAGTGTTGCCTTGACCTCTTATTTCGCACAAAAATCAAAACCTATTTTCGTAGAAATATCAAAAAAACAGTTGACTTTTTTCTATCAATGTGGTATAATAATTGTCTGACAGTTCGTTTGCGCCATCCTGTCATTAAACAAAACCAGGGCAGTTATCGGAAAACTTGACAAAGGCTTAATGGCTTTTGTTTTATCTTGATGCGCCTGTTTTTATACAGACGCTTATTTTTTTGGAGGGGAAAATGTATAGACTTAAAACATCGGCAGCCTTTGACAGCGCGCATTTTCTTAAGGGCTATGAGGGGAAATGCGCAAATATCCACGGGCATTGCTGGAAAATAGAGGCTGAGTTTTCGGGAGAAAGCCTTCAGCAAATCGGGCAGGAGAGAGGAATGCTTACAGATTTCTCGATCATAAAAAAGGCAGTAAGAGCGCTTGCTGACAGCCTTGACCATACGCTCATTTTTGAGGAGGGCTCGCTTAAGGACGCTACTGTAAAGGCACTTGATGATGAGGGCTTTAAGCTCACCCCCGTGCCGTTTCGGCCGACGGCGGAGAATTTTGCAAGGTTCTTTTTTGAAAGGCTTAATGAGCAGGGGCTCGGTGTAAGCCTTGTAAGAGTATATGAAACGCAGGAAAACTGCGCTGAATACGAGGTGGACTGATGGAGCGTTTATACAGCCTTGCCGAGAATTTTATAAGCATAAACGGCGAGGGGCAGCGCGCAGGCGAGCTTGCGCTTTTCCTGCGGTTTACGGGGTGCAATTTAAGGTGCGATTGGTGTGACACCATGTGGGCAAATGAAAAAAATGCTCCGCATGATGATGTTTCCCTTGCAGATATCGCAAGAATAGCAGAAAACGCTTACAAAAAAGGCGTAAGGAATGTTACCCTCACGGGCGGAGAGCCGCTTTTGCAGGAGGGGATAGACAGAGTTATCACAAGGCTTATGGAGATAGGCTTAAGGGTGGAAATAGAAACAAACGGCTCAGTTTCGCTTTTGCCGCTTATAAAGGATAAAAGACCCGTTTTTACGATGGACTATAAGCTGCCGTCAAGTAAAATGGAGGGGGCAATGAAAACGGAAAATATTCCTCTTTTATCAGAGCAGGACACGCTAAAGCTTGTCTGCGGCTCGGCTGATGATCTTAACAGGGCTTATGAGCTTTTAACCGAAACAAAGCCTAAATGCAAGGTGTATCTAAGCCCCGTGTTCGGCAGGATAGAGCCTGCCGAAATGGTAGAGTTTATGAAGGAAAAAGGGCTTGGGAACGTAAGGCTGCAATTGCAGCTCCACAAGTTTATTTGGGACCCGCAGGAGAGAGGAGTCTGAAGATCAATGGACAGAGAAAAAATAGAATTTCACATAAAAGGCTTGCTGGAGGCGATAGGTGAAGACCCTGAAAGAGAGGGGCTTATCGAAACACCGCGGCGCGTTGCGGATATGCTTGAAGAGGTGCTGGGGGGTACAAATTACTCAAACCACGAGATAGCGCAGATGTTTTCAAAGACCTTTTCGGCTGACGAGCGCGGTGCTGATGAGGCGGTAGTCATGAAGGACATAACAGTTTTCAGCTACTGCGAGCATCATATGGCGCTTATGTATGATATGACGGTGAATGTGGGGTATATCCCTCACGGCAGGGTGCTGGGGCTTAGCAAGATAGCAAGGATATGCGATATGGCAGCTAAGAGATTGCAGCTACAGGAGCGCCTCGGCAGAGATATCGCAGAGATCATCGCAGAGGCGGCAGGCACACCCGATGTCGGGGTGAGGATAATCGGCTCACATAGCTGCATGACGGCAAGGGGCATCAAAAACGCATCTGCAAGGACAGAAACAAGAACATACCTCGGAAAATTTAAGGAACAGCAGGAGCTTAAGGACTTACTTGTATAAAGGAGAAAATATGAAAGCATTGGTTTTATTCAGCGGTGGGCTTGACAGCAGCACCTGCTTAGCACTTGCGTGCGATAAATACGGCGCTGATGAGGTTTTGGCGCTTTCGGTCTACTACGGGCAAAAGCATGATAAGGAGATAAAGGCATCGAAAAAAATAGCCGCACATTACGGGGTGGAGTATATGACGCTTGACCTTGCAAGGATATTTGAGGACTCTGACTGCACGCTTTTAAAGGGCGCTGACGGCGATATACCAAAGGAAAGCTATGCCGAGCAGCTTACTCAAAGTGAGGGCAAGCCCGTATCGACATACGTTCCGTTCAGAAACGGGCTTTTCTTGGCATCGGCGGCAAGCATCGCGCTTTCACGCGGCTGTGAGGTCATCTACTACGGCGCGCACAGCGATGATGCGGCAGGAAACGCTTACCCCGACTGCTCGGAGGATTTCAACAAGGCGATGAATGACGCGGTGTTTATCGGCAGCGGCGAGCAGCTGAGGATAGAGGCACCGTTTGTCAGGCTTACAAAGGCAGACGTTGTGAAAAAGGGGATAGAGCTTAAAGTTCCCTTTGAGCTGACTTGGAGCTGCTATGAGGGCGGAGATAAGCCCTGCGGCGTGTGCGGAACCTGCCGTGACAGGATAGCGGCGTTTAAAGCAAACGGGCTTACAGACCCACTAATGGAGGGAGAATGAATATGAGCGGAAGAACTGAGAATGAAAAGGGCAGCATAACTTTGCTCGGGCAGGCAGGAACTAAGTACAAAAAGGACTACTCGCCCGAGGTACTTGAAACCTTCCCTAACAAGCACCCTGACAGAGATTACTTTGTAAAATTCAACTGCCCCGAGTTTACCTCGCTTTGCCCGATAACGGGGCAGCCTGATTTTGCGACTATTTATATTTCCTACGTTCCCGATGAGAAAATGGTCGAGAGCAAATCACTTAAGCTCTACCTTTTCAGCTTTCGCGATCACGGCGATTTCCATGAGGACTGCGTAAATATCATAATGAATGACCTTATTAAGCTTATGGAGCCGCGCTATATCGAGGTCTGGGGCAAATTCCTGCCGCGCGGAGGGATATCAATAGACCCCTACTGCAACTACGGCCGCCCCGACACTAAATGGGAGCAGGTAGCATGGGATAGGCTCACTCACCATGACCTTTACCCCGAAACGGTAAACAACAGATGATAAAATGCCCGAGAGCTTGTTTCTCGGGCTTTTTTAGTATAGTCGGGCTGTGATAATAGTGTTACTTTATAATCGGATATAAGCTGTGTTTATAGCGTAAGCTAAATATGATAGCGTTATCTTATATCCTGTGTTAATAACACTGCCATACTTGCTGAAACTATTCAAAAATCCCCGTAAATAAACGGTGATATCGTTGCCACGCATTGCAAAAAAGAGCGCTATTTTGCTCTTGTTTCTCAAAAATAATGCACATAAACGCCCCGAAACAGCAAGCTCTGCACCCTCCTCGTGCAAACGTTATCACCTTTTTTGGTTGACCTTTCAGTAATTTTCGGCTAAACTGATAACATCAAGAAAAAGTGAAAGGAAATGATAACAATGGCAGAACTTGGATTTGACACAAGAAAGATAAGGGCAGGCTATGAGCCTAAGGATAACAACCTGGCAGTTTCGCCGCCTATCTATCAGACGACATCTTATGACTTTAAAAGCACCGAACACGCGCAGAACCTTTTTACCTACAAGGAGGCAGGCTATCTCTACACAAGAGTAGGCAACCCGACCGTGACTTATTTTGCCGAGAGGGTCAAGGCGCTTGACGGGGCTAAGAATGCTGTGGCAGTCGGCTCGGGAATGGCGGCGATATCCTACACGCTTTTAAACCTTGCGGCTAAGGGCGGAACAATTCTTGCATCGCCTTACCTTTACGGCGGCACGATAGATGCCTTTGACAGACTTTTCCCCGAGCTTGGCGTTAAGATAAAGCTCACCGATGCAGTTCTTGACCCCAAAAAGCTTGAAAGCGAGATAACAGATGATGTAAAGGCAGTCTATGTTGAGTCGATAAGCAACCCTAACGCATATCTGCTTGATATTGACGCTATATCCGAGGCCGCTCACAAGCACGGTGTTCCCGTAGTAGTTGACAACACGCTTGCCACGCCCTACCTTTACAGACCGCTTGAGCATGGTGCGGATATCGTGGTTTATTCCGCTACAAAGGCGCTGACGGGGCACGGCAACATAATAGCCGGCCTTATCCTTGACAATGGCAACATGAGCCTTTACACAAAGGAGCGCTATCCGCAGTTCTACGAGCCGATAGTTATGCTTAAGGGCAAGTCGCCTGCCGATATTTTCCCCGATAATTTCTTTATTTTCAGGGCAACGCTCGTTTACCTGAACCTCTTGGGTGCGGCACTTTCTCCGCAGGACGCTTACCTCGGCATTATCGGCCTTGAAACGCTTTCCGAGAGGGTGGCAAAGCAGACTAAGAATGCAGAGAAAATAACCGCATACCTTGAAAGCAGTCCTGCTGTAGAATGGGTACGTCACCCGAGCGCTAAGGGCTACAAGTTCAAAGCCCTTGCCGACAAGCACCTTACAAACGGCGGCGGAGGAGTGCTGTCCTTTGGCATAAAGGGCACACCCGAGCAGGAGCAAACCTTTATCAACAGCATCAAGCTATTTAATTATCACGTTAATTTAGGCGATGCGCGCTCGCTGATAGTTGATTCACCGAACACCACCCACAGCGAGCTTAACGAGGAGGAATTTGCCCTTGCCGACATTCCGAAGAACCTTATCGGGATATCCGCAGGGCTTGAAGATGCCACTGACCTTATTGCCGATTTAGAGCAGGCCTTCAAAGCAG
>JAGBNQ010000018.1 GCA_017634275.1 Ruminococcus sp.
CAGTCAAATTTTTCGTCAGATTGCCTGAATTCACCGCAGGAATACTATCGTATTTCAAGGTGAATTTAGGTGATATGACGGAAAATTTACAAGCAGATTGCGCGCAAAGCCTACAGGCGGTCTTTGTGCGGTGTTGCCTTAAGCTAAAAGCTTGTCAAACTCTGCCTTTTTTGCCGCAAATGCCTTTGTTTTTTCACTATCGGGGGCAAATCGCTTTATCTGCTGCGTTTTGCTTATCATTTCACGCGCCTGCGCGATATCTGCTATCTCGCCGAGTGTAATGAGCTGGATCGCCGCATTTCCGAGAACTGTCGCCTCAACGGGCCCTGATGATACTTTTATTCCAAGGCAGTCCGCCGTCATCTGACAAAGAAAGCCGTCCTTAGTGCCGCCGCCTACGATGTAGAGGGTGTCATATTTCTGCCCCGTGCATTTTTGCAGCCGCTCTATCGTCCATGCATATTTTAGTGCTAAGCTCTCGTAAATGCACCTTACCACCTCGCCGTCGCTCTCGGGGATCGGCTGGCCTGTTTTTTTGCAGTATTCCCTTATGCGCTTTGGAATATCGCCTGCTACACTGAAATCAGGGAAGTCGGGGTCGATAAGGCATTTTAGCCCCTCGCACTCCCTCGCCATTTTCTCCATTTCGGCAAACGAGTAATTCTTGCCCTCGCGCTGCCACTGCCGCCTGCTCTCCTGAATGAGCCACAAACCTATGATATTATTAAGCAGCGTAGTCGTACCGCCAAAGCCGCCCTCGTTTGTGAGGTTGAGCGCCATTGTAGTATCATTTATAAGCGGTGCATCAAGCTCCGTTCCGAGCAGCGACCATGTTCCGCAGGAAAGGAAAGCAAAGTCCTTTTCATTTGTCGGAACAGCCGCGGCCGCGTCCTGCGTGTCATGTCCGCAGGCTGCTATCACGGGAACTTTGGGGATACCAAGCTCCTCGCATATCTCATCGTTTAGCTGCCCTATCACCGTGCCGCTTTTTACAACCCTTGCAAACAGCCCTCTGTCAAAGCCGAACGCGTCTATCACATCATAATTCCAATCCCCCTTAGCCTGATCGAAAAGCTGCGAGGTCGAGGCGATAGAGTATTCAGACACCTCTTTGCCCGTTAAAAAGTAAGCAAGCAGGTCGGGCATAAAAAGCAGCCGCCTTGCGCGCTTTAAAAGCCCCGGTTTTTTCTCCTTAAGGGCTAAAAGCTGAAAGGCCGTGTTTATCTCCATAAGCTGGTTGCCCGTTTTAAGATAAAGCTCGCTGTTTGAGATGTATTTTTCGCTTTTCTTTAGCATTCCTCGTGTTCGCGTGTCGCGGTAGTGAACGGGGTTTTGCAGCAGCTCGCCGTTTTCGTCCAATAGCCCGAAATCAACGCCCCATGTGTTTATGGCGATGCTGTCAAAGCCGCCTGCGAGCTTAGCCTTTACAAGCCCCTGCTTTATTTCAAAGAAAAGCCGCAGCGCGTCCCAGTAAAATGTTCCATTAAGCATTACGGGGTCATTTGAAAAGCGGTGTACCTCATCAAAGCTCATAGCTGCCCCGTCAAAGCCGACAATAACAGCCCTGCCGCCCGATGCACCGAAATCAAATGCCAAAACACGTTTTGCCATAGCCTATCCCTCCATATTGGCCTCATTGGGGCCGTTTTCAAGGTCGCCGTAAACCACTACCGAGTGCCCCCAGAACATATCGTCATCATCAAAGAAAACGGTAAATTCAGCGTCCTCGTCAAGCTCTATGCTTACTATTTTTATGCGCCTTGCAAAGTCCTCCTCGGTGATCTCGGGCAGCTGCTCCCCGTCCTCGTCCTCGTTCTCTGCATCAAGCCAGTCATTTGCAAGCTCGGTAAGCTCGCCTGCGGCAAAGGTGCGAATGTCCTTATCCCACCTTTCGGCGTTTTCAAACATCTCCTCAAGTTTTGGCAAAAGCTCCTCGGCCTGTGCCTTTTCCTCGCAGCTTATGTCTACATCTATCGTTTCACCGAGCCAGTTGCCGCGCCCCTCAAACCAGCCGTAATAGCGCTCAAGCGTCATTTCGCCAAACAGCTTTGAGTGGATCACAACCGGCTTGTTGAATTCATCTATAAGCCCCTGCAAAAACTCGTCCTTAACACCCTTTTCGAGAATTTCCAGCACATAAACACCGCCCATACGGAACGGGTTGTTAAAAAAGCTGTCACCCTCCATAAGCTTAGGCGGCAAGCCCTTTACTCGGTAGATGCCCCCCTGCTTAAGATAATTAAAATACTCTCTGCTTTCATACTCGCTCTCGGTCAGCGCCCACTGAGCCGATGATCTCTGTGAGCTTTTTTTGCCGCTTGTCAGGTCAACATTCCCGAGTATCGACGCTGATGCGCCCCAGTATTCCTGCCCCTTAGCCTTGCTCGCACTCGTATTGCCGCCGCCTACCGCCAAAAGGTATTCGTGAGCCTCACTCTCAAAGCGCGTCATTATATCCTCGGGTATCTTTTCTGTTCCTATCCTGCATGGAAATCCCATAACAAATGCCCCCACTTTAAATTACGTCCGTGCAGGCAAATAATGCCGACACCTCAATTATTCATTTATTCCGTATATTTGTTTTTGTACTTCTTATACCCCGGGTGCTTGCCCGTAACGCCGTATGCAGGGCGCATAGCTATAAGCTTGTCGATATTCTCGCGGTCAATGTCCTTAACGCCGCCCAAAAGCCTTGCATTTAAGGATATCTGCGCCTGCAATTCAAGCGTTTCCATTCTGTAGTATGCCGTGATAAGGTCTGCACCAACTGTCAGCGCGCCGTGGTTTTCAAGCAGCATTACGTCATGCTCCTGCAAATAGGGGGCTATCGCCTCGGGCACCTCGTAGGTAGAGGGCGTGCCATAGGGGGTGAGCGGAATAGAGCCTACCACGATGACCGTTTCTATCATGCAATAATCATCAAGCGGTATCTGCGCGCAGGCAAAGCCCGTTGCCGTAGGCGGATGAGCGTGGACTACCGCCCCTACATCAGGTCTGTCATGGTAGCATCTTAAATGCATCTTAACCTCCGATGAGGGCTTAAAGCCCGGCTCGGCCTCTAAAATATTAAAGTCATCATCAATAAGGCCTATGTTCTTTGTGGTGATAAAAGCCTTGCTCATTCCCGTCTGAGTAGCAAGGTACTTGCCCTCTGCGACCTTTACCGTGATATTGCCGTCATTCGCGGCAACCCAGCCCTTTTGCCACATTTTATGGCAGATATCTACCATTTGCTCTTTTATTTCTTCGTACATTTCCATCTTCCTTTCGGTTTGAATTTTTATACAAGAATATTATACTACAATTTTCCTTTCAAGTCTATATATATCACCTCTTTTTCAAAGAACTTTTTTTAATATGTAAAAAATCACGCCCTGAATTTATGCAATATCCCGAAATTGCAAGACGTGATAGAAAAATTAACAAATATATGGTATGATAAATTTGTAATGTAAAATATTAAACCAAATACGCGACAGTCTTTTTGCTTTTGTATTGGAAGATAAATAAATTGGAGTTTGCAGAGTTGTTGGGGCGACATCCCGAAGGGGGTACAGGGGGCGCTTGCTTACTTCGTGAGCAACGCAAAGTCCCCCGTCCCCCCTTCGGAACAGCGCACCTACAAGCCCGAATGGGCATCAGTCGGCGCGAGCCGACACAATAATTATTCATTATTCACTATTCATTATTCATTATTCATTGCTTGTGGGGCAAAGCTCCACAAATTCCGATTTATCGAAAACACTTTTGTAAAGAATCATATGTAATAAGGAGGACGCTATATGAAAATAGTAAAAAAACTTACAGCACTTTTGTGTGCGGCGGCGGTGTCGGCGGCGGCTATACCTGCCATGCCGACTATGGAGGCTCAGGCGGCATCGACCCCTCAGCAGATACTTGATAAAATGGGCATCGGCTGGAACTTAGGCAACTCGCTTGATACAAACGGCACTGGCGATAATTCCGAGACCTTCTGGGGCAACCCGAGGGTGACTAAGGAGCTTATCGAATTTGTCCACGACCAGGGCTTTTCGAGCATTCGTATTCCCGTTACCTGGGGAAATCATATGGATTCCTCGCATAATATAGATGCAAGCTACCTTAAAAGGGTCAAGGAGGTAGTTGACTACGCTTATAATGACGGAATGTACGTTATTATAAACATTCACCACGATAACGAAATAAAGTATGACGGCAAGGGG
Source organism: Ruminococcus sp. (assembly GCA_017634275.1). Taxonomy (GTDB): domain Bacteria; phylum Bacillota; class Clostridia; order Oscillospirales; family Ruminococcaceae; genus NK3A76. Next base: position 4,203 of record JAGBNQ010000018.1, read on the forward strand.
AATTTCTTCTTCCCGACAAATCAGTACAAGGCGCAGTCGGAAACATTTGTTAAAAGCGTATGGCAGCAGGTAAGCGAAACCTTTAAAAGCTATGACGAGCATCTTGTATTTGAAACGCTCAACGAGCCGCGCCTTATCGGTGACGGAAACGAGTGGTGGTTCGATATCAACAACCCACCCTCTAAAATAACAGAGGCGATAGGTGTAATAAACACGCTCAATCAGGACGCGGTAGATGTCATAAGGGCATCGGGCGGAAACAACAAGACAAGGCTCATTATGTGCCCGGGGTATGACGCATCGGTAGACGGCGCGCTCGTTTCATCATATAAGCTGCCAAACGACAGCAGCAATATGGTTGGCGTATCTATCCACGCATACAGCCCGTATGAGTTTGCAATGAACGCATCCGGTCCCTCGCAGTATACCGACTCGCTAAAAAGCGAGCTTGAATGGATCTTTGGTGAAATAAAGTCAAAGCTGATCGACAAGGGAATGTACTGCTACATAGGCGAGTTCGGCGCTACCAACAAAAACAACGAGAGTGAGCGCTGCGCATGGGCTGAGGACTACACAAGCAAGGCAAAGGCGCTCGGCATACCCGTTTTTGTATGGGATAACAACGCGCATAATGTCGGCGGAGAGAATTTCGGCATAATAAAGCGCGATGATCTGACTGTCACCTTCCCGAATTACCTTAAGTCGCTCACAAAGGCCTACCCTGTCTCTGATGAGCAGGAGGGAATGCCCGTGCATACCCCCGGCGATGCAAATGAAGACGGCAAGGTAAATATCGCAGACGTTATCCGCATTCAGCAGTCACTCGCAGGCTGGAAGGTAAAGATAAATGCCAAAAACTCCGACGTAATCGGCGACGGCAAGGTGAATATCGCAGACGTTATCCGCATTCAGCAGCATCTTGCAGGGTGGAAGGTAACGTTAAAATAACCAATCACAAATAATAACACCCCAAGGCTTTTGAAAACGGCCTTGGGGTGTTTTGATTATTATTTATTCATTTACCTTGGGAATTTGCTTTTTTGCCGCTGATAGGCATTCACAAGCACTGCCGCACCTCTTAGCATTATAAATGCTTCAAGCACACAGCATATAATAACCGTTATTTTGGTATATGACAGACAGCTATCATATGAGGAGCCAAGAAGCGAAAGCTTACTCTGTATCATTTCCTTTGTATCATTGAGCGCATTGAGCCTTTTACGCTGCTCATCATATGCGCTTTTGAAAAACGGTTTTGATCTTTCATAAAGATATACTGTATTAGCAATAAGTATCACTGTCCAGACAAGTACAAAATTGCGAAAGAGCTTAAGCTCACCCGAGCTTTCAAGATAATACTCCCTGCCCTTAAGGTACTTTACAGCGCCCCTTGCAAGCAGTATCACCATTAGCGGAAAGCCTGCCGAATAGATCACCTCAGCTATTATTATTTTTACAAGCTCGAAGCTCTCACCCTTCACCGGTATATACTCATAGCTCATAAGTATAAGAGTATCAAAAACTGCAAACAGCAGTACTGTGCTTACGCACATAAAGGTAAAAAAATTCTTTTTGAATCTCGGCATAGCATCACCTTATATCAAAGGCTAAGACTCAAATCATAAGTCTTAGCCTTTAGCGTTTTTATTCAAGTGTATCAATAACCTCAAGCGGCTTTTCCTCGTTCATCTTGACGCACATCTCTACAAACTTGTCAAGCGGCACATCATTTAGCTTTTTGTTGCCTCTGATGTTTATGGAAACCGTTTCCTTCTCGGCCTCGCTGTCGCCAAGCACGATGATGTAGGGGTCTTTGTAATTCTTGAACTTCTTTATCTTGTTCTTCATATTGTCATCGGTGTAATCAACCTCTGCCCTTATGTGGTTCTTTGTGAGCAGGTCATACACCTTTTTAGCATAATCGTTATGCTCTGTTCTTATCGGCACGATACCTACCTGGTAAGGATTGAGCCAGAACGGGAAAAGACCCTTGTAGTTCTCGGTGATGATACCGATAAATCTCTCAAACGAGCCGAATATAGCGCGGTGTATCATAACAGGCTGCTTTTCCGAGCCGTCAGCGGCTATATACTTCATCTTGAAATTGAGCGGCAGCTGGAAATCAAGCTGTATAGTACCCATCTGCCATTCTCTGCCGAGTGCGTCCTTCATCTTAAGGTCTATCTTAGGGCCGTAGAATGCGCCGTCGCCCTCGTTTAGCTCGTAGCCGTCCTCGCCGTATACCTTTTCAAGTATCGCCTTAAGGTCAGCCTCAGCCTTGTTCCATACCTCGATATCGCCCATATAGTCATCGGGGCGTGTGGAAAGCTCGGCTGTATAGGTAAGGCCGAAGGTATCATAAAGCTCGGTAGCTATCGACATGATGTCAAGTATCTCGTCAGCTATCTGCTCCTCGGTGACAAGGATATGAGCATCGTCCTGCCTGAAAAGCTGAACTCTGAAAAGGCCGTTTAATTCACCCGACTTTTCCTTTCTGTGGATAGTATCTACCTGATTTATCCTGATAGGCAGCTCCTTGTAAGAGCGCTGCTTGTTCATGTATACCTTTATAGCTGTAGGGCAGTTCATAGGCTTAACGCAGTAGGTATCGCTCCCGTCCTCGTCCTCACCCGGGATAACGAACATTCCGTCCTTATAGTGATCCCAGTGACCCGAGGTTATCCAGAGCTCTCTCTTTGAGATAACGGGGGCAGATATCTCCGTATAGCCGTGACGCTCGTGAACCTCTCTCCAGTAGGAAAGCAAAGCATTAAACATCTTCCAGCCGCGCGGCAGCCAATACGGCATACCCGGTGCTGTGTGGTCAAACATAAAGAGATCAAGCTCCTTGCCGAGCTTTTTGTGGTCACGCTCAAGCGCCTCCTTGATAAGCTGCTTGTGAGCCTTAAGTGCCGCCTTGTCGGGGAATGCATAGGCATATATCCTCGTTAAGCTGTCCTTAGTTTCATCGCCGCGCCAGTATGCGCCCGAAACGGCACGCAGCTCAAATGCAGCACTCATAAGCTCCTGAGAATTATCAACGTGAGGGCCGCGGCAGAGGTCAACATAATCCTCGCCCGTATAGTAAACAGTTATAGTTTCATCATCTGAAAGCTCCGAGATTATCTCGCTTTTGAATTTCTGGGTTTCAAACATCTTTGCGGCATCGGCCTTTGATATTTCTTCTCTTCTCCAGTCCTCGCGCCTTTTGATTATCTCGTGCATTTTATTTTCTATCTTTGCAAAATCATCTGTAGTTACAGTCACGCCCTCGGGAAAAGTAAAGTCATAGTAAAAGCCGTCAGCTATCTGCGGCCCTATAGCATACTGAACTTCCTTTCCGTAAAGCTCTATCACTGCTTTAGCAAGTATATGTGCAAGCGAATGCCTATAAACTTCCAAAAACTGTTCCTTTTCCATTTTAAGTCCTCCGTTTCGTGATTTATCTATCATAACATTATAACATACCGCTGCGGTTTTGTCAAGGAATTATCAAGCGCGCCCCGCTTTGTTCAGGTAGGATATTTGTTGCATATCGCATTCTCGAAAGTTTGTTCTATTTGTCAATTGCAAAACGTAAAAAAATATGTTACCTTTAAGTTAAGGAAGGGGCAAGAGCCTGAGCGTCTTCCGAAAAAAAATAAAAAAAATGCGTTTTTGCAGTGAAAAACAAATTGGAGTTTGGCGAAGGGGTACGGGGGCGACCGCAAAGCCCCCGAAATCCGCCGCAGGCGGCTTGCTCCCTCAGAGCGATGAACAAAGCCTTAGCTCATCGCTCGTTATATGGGCTTTTATATTTGCTTACGCTCAAAGCTAAGATAATGTCAAAGCGAGCCGCGCGCCCTTTTCGGGGGGCTTTCCGGTCGCCCCCCGTACCCCCTTCGCAGCAGCGCTCTTACAAGCCCGAATGGTCATTCGTCTGCCAAAAGCGGACACCATAACTGTTAACTGTTATCTGTTCACTGTTAACTGCGAGCAAAGCTCGCCAAACTCCGATTTGTCCGCTGCTTATCCCGCATAAAAGGAGAATCAAAATGAACGTATATCTTGATAAAGATTTTTTCGCAAAGCCCGATAGAACTATCCTCGGATATGTCGGTGAAACGAATACAAGAGAGGTGAGCTTTAACGCCCTATGGCTTGACGGCGCTGACTATTTTTCCTGCCTTATAGAGTATGAGGACGGGATAAAATATGAGGTCCCGATAGAAAACTCGTATTTTAAGGTGACAGCATCGCTGTTAAGATATCCGCAGAAGGTGAGATGTCAGGTGCTTGCAAAGGCCGCTATTGAGGGAACAAGCGTCTACCGCCTTGTGAAAAAGAGCAACGTTTTCCTGCTCGAAATAAAGGAAAGCATAGATAATGACCCCGTGCCGATACCAAGCTATGAGGAATCGCTCTCTTTGCTTGACCAGATACGTCAAGTCATAGATACAAAGGGCGTGGTAACGGGAGATATGACAAGTGTAGTAAAGGGTATCCTTGCCGATGCTATTGCGGCGGATATCGCAAACTAAAGGAGGTTAAATAATGGCAACAATAATTGAACGTGTACTCGGCACAGACAAACGCGCAGTAGTAAAATCGGCGCTTATGTCAGTTCACGATTTTGTAAGGATAGATGAGGAAACAGCAGACACTACAAAGCTTTATTTTGATGAAAGCTCATATATTCAGCTTTATGACTCTTCAAGCTCAACTATGTCTATCTCGCTGATTTCACCAAACATTACAAATGTAAGCTTTTCTGTAAACAATAACAACCATGTACGCATAGTAAAGTCCGCCTCGGGTGATGTGACTTTCCAGAGCAACAGCAGTATTATCGAGGACAGCAAATGCTATCGTTTTTCGCTGATAAAATGTAAAAACGGTGTCACGGGCGTTGAAAAATGGGCGCTGCATATCCCGGTAAATATAAGCACCACATCAGGTGAAAATTTTTATACAGCATTTATTCTGGAGGACGGTACTGACAATGTATCAAACACAGTTCGTCATGTAGCAGACACAACGTCAAGTGATCAGCTGTACTGCGGCTACAATCCGCAGGCTAAAATGGTGATGCTTATGCCGATGTGCGCGCTTAACAGCGAATATGTTTCGCAAAATACATATCTTATGTATTTCACCCCTCGCCCCTACAACGGCGACACGATCATCGGCGGCAAGCATTATTACTGCATAGGCTTTTTGGCGATGCTTGATGAATAATAGGATATGTAAAATGCAAAATAGGATATGTGACGTTAAAAAATTCGCATATAATAGTATTTTATAATGTGCCGCAGGGGTGTTTTTGGATATTGCACAAAAAGTTGAGCTTACATTTGGTTAAAGAGTAGAAATAAAAAATAGTTTCGCCGTTTCTTTGACGGAAAGATAAATTTATGTTATAATTAAGGTGTCTAACAGAATGGTTTATCTTTGAAAGGAAAGGTGATAACAATGAAGAATTTTAAAAAGCTGCTCGCTGTAATGTCAAGTGCAGCTATAGCAGCATCAGTCCTTACAGCTATCCCTGCGGCCGCTGAGGAAAGCACACCTAACAAGTTTGATGTCACAAAGGCAATGGGGCTCGGCTGGAACTTAGGCAACTCGCTTGACGCTATCGGCGGCGAGACTGCATGGGGCAACCCAAAGACCACAAAGGAGCTTATCGACAAGGTGCATGACCTCGGCTTTAACACGGTAAGAGTTCCGATATCCTGGGGCAAGCATATGGACGGCAATTATACTATCGACTCGGCATGGCTTGACAGAGTTCAGGAGGTAGTTGACTACGCTTACGATGACGGAATGTATGTTATCATAAACATTCACCATGATAATGACATTCAGAGCGGCAGCAATAATTTCTTCTACCCGAATGAAAAGTACAGAGAGAATTCAACAAAGTTTGTAACAAGCGTTTGGAGGCAGGTGTCCGAAAAGTTCAAGGACTATGACGAGCATCTCGTTTTTGAAACGCTCAATGAGCCGAGGCTTATCGGCGACACAAATGAATGGTGGTTTACGGCCAGCGCCCCTCAGGCTAAGGTAAAGGAGTCTATAGGGGTCATAAATGATCTCAATCAGGCGGCTGTTGACACTGTAAGAGCATCGGGCGGCGAGAATGCCACAAGGCTTATAATGTGCCCCGGCTATGATGCATCGCTTGACGGCGCTGTTACTCCCTACTATAAGCTGCCCGAGGATAAGGCTGATATGGTCGCACTTTCAGTTCACGCATACTCCCCCTACAACTTTGCGATGAACGAAAACGGCACGGCTGAATATACCGACGCTATAAGAAACGAGCTTATGTCGATCATGAAGACCGTTAAAACACAGCTCGTTGACAAGGGCAACGCTGTTGTTATAGGCGAGTTTGGTGCTACAAACAAGAAAAACTCGGCAGAGCGCGCAAAGTGGGCTACAGACTTTACAAATGCCTGCGCTGAAATGGGCGTTTCCTGCTGCTTGTGGGATAACAACGCTTTCATTACAAGTACCGACAAGAGATTCAACGAAAAGTTCGGCCTTATAAACAGAAAGACCCTTGCAGTTGACGATCAGGTTTATCTTGATGCGCTTGTAAAGGCTCAGAAATCGGGCTACACCCACACCTTTGACAACGGCACGATAACTAAGGCCGCTACCATAACAAGCGAAGGCACTAAGACACACATCTGCGTTATCTGCGGAAAAACCACAACAAGCACTATACCAAAGCTCAAAGACATCTCAAAGGCTACAGCTACCCTTGCAAAGACAAGCGTTACCTATACGGGCTCTGTTCAAAAGCCTGCTGTAACAGTAAAGCTTAGCGGCAAGACGCTCAGCCAGTATTCCGACTACATCATATCCTACTCAAACAACATAAAGATAGGTACTGCTACAGTTACGATAAAGGGCAGAGGCGAGTATTCGGGCGAGATCAAAAAGACCTTCAAGATAACGGGCATTTCCATTGCAAAGGCAGAGGTTTCCAACCTTAAGGCAAACAAATACTACACGGGCAAGGCTATAACACAGACCCCCGTAGTAAAGGTCGGTACAAAGACCCTTAAGGCAGGCACTGACTACACAGTCACCTTCAAAAACAACAAGGCTATCGGCAAGGCTACGATAACAATAAAGGGCAAGGGCAAATATACGGGAACTATCACTAAGACATTCAAGATAATCCCCAAGAAGACCACCCTTAAAACAGCCGCAAGCCCCAAGGCAGGTCAGCTTAAGGTGACATACACCAAGCAGTCGAACATCACGGGCTACCAGATAACCTACGCTAAGAACAGCGCCTTTACAAAGAGCAAGGCAAGCAAGTCCTCCGCTAAGCTTACTAAGACTATCAGCGGTCTTAAGAAAGGCACATACTATGTAAAGGTTCGCACATACAAGACTGTAAAAGGCGTTAAGTATTACAGCGGCTACAGCACAGTCAAGAAGGTCAAGGTAAAGTAATAAAATAATTACGGCAGAGGGGTTCCTCTGCCGTTTTAGTTTATATTGGATCGTTTTTGCAATACTCAACCGCCGCGTTGTTTAGCTCTTCAAGGGAGTATTCATCAAAATTCTTTCGCTGCCAATCGGTGTAGTCGAAGGGGTATCTTCCATTTTTTTTACTCCTGTAGTTCTATTGTTTCAATTCCGAGCGATTTTGCATATTCAAGCGCAGAATAAGCGCCGCCCTCGTGAGTAGCATAGCAAACCGCAAGGTCAGAGCGCTCACACATACATCTGTTTCTTATATATATTGCGGTTTTAAAATGTGCCTGCGCCGCATCTGCGCACACCTCAATATTATCGTAGCTTTCATATTTATCATCAATTCCCGATTTGGGATATGGCAAAATAAGGTTTAACTCACAGTTTCCGTTGCTGTATTTCCTTTTTGCACCCCTTATCACACTTGCACAAAGCTCGTCAAACTCACCCTCGTGTCCTATCAAAAATTCAACGTATTCCTTTTCCTTTATAAGGCGAGATACTATTTCATCAAGCTGTTTTTCAAGCGATGATATCTTGTCAAGCCGTCTGTGACCAAAAAAGCAAACGGTGTACACATCAAGCATTTCGCATTCTCCTCTCAGGCGAAAGTTGTTTCACCTATATTATATCATCTATTTGCGATCAATGTCAATATATATCTGAAAAAATATTACCCTAAAATTTCAAGACCTATCATATTTTCACCTATGAGTGTATACTATAAGTATGAGGTGATAAAAATGGGCAAGGTCATATTTACCCTTGATGAATACAGAATATCAAAGGGCATAAGCAAATATAAGATAATAAAGCATTGTGATGTTAGCCACACCCAGCTCAACTCCTACTGCAATAACAAGGTAGCAAGGATAGACCTGCCCGTGCTTGCGAGGATATGCGATTATCTTGAATGCGAGATAAGCGACATATTAAAATATATACCTGATGATGAGTAAAGCCTTTTCGTTGACAGCGGATAGGCTTTTATTATTATAGCACAGTTTATTCATTTTTGCAAGTATATTTTGAATATTATTTTAAGTATATTATAATTTGCGGAATTGATGTAAAATATAATTATACTAATGCTGCAAGGAGAATAGCTATGTTTGAAGTCAGAAAACCGATCTCATCAAACAAAACAGTTCGTATGCCCGACACGCTTATTGAGCGCCTTGAAAAGATAGCGGCAAAAAATGACATTTCATTTAATCAGCTTGTCGTGCAGTGCTGCGAATATGCGCTTGATAATATGAGTGAGGATAAAAAAGAATAAATAACAGTTAATGCATCGCTGCACGGTTTATTTAAAATATATCGCGCAGCGATACCTCTTTTATTATTTATTCTTTATTCTTTTTTATTTCTTATTTTAGAGGGCGCGCAGACAATTATTCCAATTAGAGCCACATCTATACCGCGCCCTCGCTTATCGGGGCTTTTATTTTGCCCAAAACCTGCGCGCAAAAAGCTCCTTTTTTGTGATACCCGACAGAAAATCGGCAAAAGGCGCGCTTTTGCTTGAAAACTTTTATAAATGATAGTATAATTATAGTGCTTAAGGCAACACCGCACAAAGACCGCCTTGGGCTTTGCGGCACATCTACTTGCGGATTTTCCGTCATATCACCCAAATTCACCTTGAAATACGTTAGTATTCCTGCGGTAAATTTGGGCAATCTGACGAAAAATCCGACTGCGTATCTGTACCGCAATCTTTGTGCGGTGTTGCCTTAAAAACTATATAGGAGGACAAAAATGGAAGAGATAAAAGAAGAGACCCTCTCCCCCGAGCAGGAGCAGACAGAAAACGAGCCTGCTTTGAAAAAAAGCTTTTTCAGTAAGATCAGGCTTTTCTCGCCGTGGGAGATCTTATTATCCGCTGTCGGGGCGGTGATGTTTTTGCTCGCATCAGCGTGCTTTGCCGACTTTGCAAATGAAAACGACGGGAAATTTACTTTCCTTGCGATGATATTCGCGTTTGTAGGCTTTGTCGGGCTGGCGCTTACAGTTATCCTTTGGGTAAAAAAGGGGCGGCCTGTTATCAACAGGTATTTTTTAGCACTTATCCTTGCGGTGAATTTCTACACGCTAAATGAGTTTTTGCTATACGTTATACCTACCGACCTTGCAGACAACGGCCTGCACCTTCGGCACATAGTAAAGCCGTATTTCCCTAATGTTCTGGTAGGGGTGCTGCTTTACTACATATTTTTCTTTATCGCAGTCGCCTTTATCAAAAACAAGATAGCCGTGAAGGTGCTGCTCACCCTTTTTTCATCGTTCTTTGCATTTTACGCGGTGCTGCACTACTACATCATACAGTTTCGCGGCGGGCCTATCCGCTTTTCTGACATCGCCAACATCACAAGCGCAGGCGAGATAAGCGATGATTACAAATTCAGCTTATCATTTATCGTTGTGTTCTCGGTTATCGAGGCGGTCTTGGTGCTTGCGGCTATGTGGATAGCTGACATAAGCGAGATGAAAAAGCCGCTCAAGACCGCGTCAATAGGCGCAGGAACGCTTGCGGCTATGTGCGTGGGCTTTTACTTTGCGGCCGAGGGCGTTTACAGCTATGACATCAACAACAGGATAATGCTGTTAAATTTCTCTATGGGCGAGGATATCGACACCTATCAGGACGTAGGCGGCCTGCTGACATTCTACTATGACGGGCTTAAAAACCGCGTTATAGTTCCCGAGGGCTACAGCGCCGACAAGGCAAAGGAGATACTCTCACAGTACAAGGACACGACACCCGTTCCCGAGAAAAAGCCGACGATAATAGCTATCCTAAACGAGTCATTTGCGGACATCGAGCATTTGGGCGACATTGACGCGACTATGGATTATATGCCCAATATCCGCGCGCTTGACAACTGCATAAAGGGTTATGTTACCGTTTCGCCATACGGCGGATATACCTGCAATTCCGAGTTTGAATTCTTAACGGGGAACTCCATGTATTTCCTCCCCTCGGGAAGTGCGGCATACACGCAGTTTATGGATAATGACCAGCAGAGCATGGTAAGCCACTTAAACGGCTTGGGCTATAACACGATAGCGCTCACTCCCTGCCGCATAGGGCTTTGGAAGATAGGAAACGCCTACGAGAGATTCGGCTTTGACAAGTGCTATTTCAAGGACAATGTAGGCTTTACAAACACCAAATACGTTGACGGAAATGTTGCCGACATAACCGTTTACGAGCGTGTTATAAAGGAATTTGAAAAGAAAAAGGCTGACGAGAGCCAGTTTATTTGGGTGACGACGATGCAGAACCATGCACCCTACAAGGAGCATATCACCGAGCCGATAACCTTGAACTCCCCCAAAAGCGACCAGGCGGAGAGCTATCTTAACTCTATCTACGAGGCGGACAGGGCGGTAGGCGAGCTGATAAACTACTTCAAGAGCGTTGATGACGAGGTAGTCATAGTTTTCTTTGGCGACCACTATCCGCACATTGCAGGGTTCTATGACGATGTTCTGGGCGAGAACTTAAACGACCTGCCGATAGAGGAATTCTGCCGCTCACATCAGACACCTTACTTTATATGGGCAAATTACGATATCGAGGATAAGGAAATGCAAAATATCAGCCTCAACTACTTAGGCGGCTATGTAATGGACGTATGCGGCCTGCCTAAGAGCGATTACATGAACTTTATCCGTGCTAAGAGAGATGCGCTGCCGATAATATCGGGCTTTGGCTATGTTGATGAAAAAGGAAACTGGCACAGGCGCGATGACTCCGCCGACGGCGACACCGAGGCTATGAAGGATTACAGATTCGTTCAGTATTACAAGATTTTTGACGAAAAGAGCAACAAATAGCATAATAACAAAAAGCCTGTGGTAAAAAAAGACACCCATACAGAAGTTTTGCCCCCGAGCATTTCACAATGCCCGGGGGCATTATGTTTTTTATAACCGATAAGGTAAACCGGAATTTGCAGCGGCTTTGCCGCTGCAAGCAATGAATAATGAATAGTGAAGAATGAAGAATGAAAAATAGAGGTACGCCTTCGGCGTTGATATGGCCATTCGGCCGTTAACCCGGACAATATTGTCTAAAGTTCACAATTTCGCCGCCCTGACAAGCCCAATATGGGGCTTGTCAGCATAGCTGACAGCTAAGTTTTGCAAAGCAAAACTTCCAGTCCGTCGGCGCGAGCCGACACAATAATTATTCATTATTCACTATTCATTATTCATTATTCATTGCTTGTGGGGCAAAGCCCCACAAATTCCGGTTTATATTGCAATAAAAAACGTCATAGTTTTTATGGGTATTGCCCTAAAGACGATGTCTTTTTGTGAACAATTTGTTAAACTTTCAAAGTATACGTTTACATTGATTTTTTAAACGTTTTCATAGTATCGGGGGGGCTTGAAATATTTTTTAAAATGTGCTTTAATAGATATGGAGATATTTCTAAGGAATAATCTTGCAATAATATTGTGTAAATTTTATTTATGAAAGGCGGAGTTAAAAATGAGCGTAAAAGTTATTAACGGACAGTCTATCCCCAACATTCCCTGGCAGGAAAAGCCCGAGGGCTGCAATGACGTTATCTGGAGATATAATGCTAACCCCATTATCGCCAGAGATCAGCTTAAAATGTCAAACTCTATCTTCAACAGCGCTGTAGTTACCTTTAACGGTAAGTTCGCAGGCGTTTTCAGAGTTGATGACAAGCAGAGAAATATGGAGCTGCACGTTGGTTTTTCCGATGACGCTATCCACTGGGATATTTCTGAGGACAGGATCGTTTTCGAGCAGGCTGACAAGAGCACAGAGGACGTAAATTCATGGGGCTACGGCTATGACCCGAGAGTTTGCTTTATCGAGGACAGATACTGGGTAACATGGTGCAACGCTTACGGCTGGAAACCCACTATCGGCGTTGGCTATACATTCGATTTCAAGACATTCTATCAGTGCGAGAATGCTTTCCTTCCCTTTAACAGAAACGGCGTTCTCTTCCCGAGAAAGATAAACGGCAAGTACGTTATGTTCTCTCGTCCTTCCGACTCAGGCCATACTCCTTTCGGTGATATGTATCTTTCACAGTCGCCTGATATGAAGTACTGGGGCGAACACAGGCACGTTATGGGGCCTCTCAAGGCATGGGAGTCCAAAAAGATAGGCGCAGGCCCGATCCCGATCGAGACTGACGAGGGCTGGCTTGTATTCTATCACGGCGTTTTAGAGAGCTGCAACGGCTTTGTTTACAGTTTCTCGGCTTGCATTCTTGACATTGACGAGCCTTGGAAGGTTAAATACCGCTGCGCTGAGTATCTCATCAACCCCCGTGAGATATATGAAACAGTCGGTGACGTTCAGAACGTTACATTCCCCTGCGCTACACTCTGCGATGCAGATACAGGCAGGATAGCTATTTACTACGGCTGTGCAGACACCTGCGTAAGCCTTGCATTCACAACTGTTGATGATGTTGTTGAGTATGTAAAGAGCCATTCGAGCGTTTGATCAACAAATTATAAATTAAGCCTGCGGTTTTGATAGCCGCAGGCTTTTTATTTTTGAGCTTATTCAAAGTATTCTCTATACCAGACAAGGAATGTATAGATAGTCCAGATCTTTCTCCAAAGGTCGGAATTGCCGCCCTTGTAGTCATCCCATATCTTCTTGACCTCGTCAGCCACAAAGAACTTATCTGCCGTGCTTGAAAAGAGCATATCTCTGACTGATGCGTTATAATTATCATCAGCCATCCATATCCTGATAGGAACTATAAAGCCGAGCTTTTTACGGAAGGCTATCTCCTCGGGGAGAACCTTTGCGGCGGCTGTTCTGAAGGCTACCTTGTTCTGCTCCTCAGTCACCTTAAAGCGCGAGGGCATACGCGATGCGATATCGAATATCCTTCTGTCGGTAAGGGGCATTCTTATCTCTAAGCCTGCCGCCTCACTCATTTTATCAACGTTTAAGTAGATATCGCCCTCCAGCCATATCTGAATATCAACATCACTCATTTTAGTGAGTGGGTCAAGCCCCTCTGTTTCGTCATAGATGTGCTTTACAAGGTCTATCGGCAGCACGCCGTCCACATAGTTTTTAAGGAGCGCTTTCTTTTCGTCCTCTTTCATTATGTTTGTATTGCCGACGTAGAAGGTCTTAAGGTTATCGCCGTATCTTTCAGCATTTCTGTACATATTATATCCGCCGAAGAACTCATCTGAACCCTCGCCCGAATAGCAGAGCTTTGTATGCTTTGCAGTTTCCTTGCAGGCTATAGCAAAAACTATAGCAGAGGCATCGCCCAAAGGCTGCTCCATATTCTTCATAACGTAGGGAACAGCGTCAAAATACATCTGCGGAGTGATAAGGCAGCGTGAATTTTCCCTGCCGAGCAGGTCAGCCGTCTTTTTAGCAAGGGGCGACTCGTCAAAGCGCTCGTCATCATAGCCGCAGGAATCGGTCATCTTAGCATCACTCATTGCAAGCACATATGAGGAGTCAACGCCGCCCGAAAGAAAGCTCTCGGCTGTTTCCTCGGGGAGCTTGACCTCGGGCATTATGCTTTTAAGAGTATTATGTATCTCGTCTGCCCAGTCATCAAGAGTTTTGCTCTCATCGGGCTTAAAGGTAGGCGTCCAGTAGCGTGTGACAGTAAGCCTGCCGTTTTCAAATTCAAGGTAATGGCCGGGCATAAGCTTTTTAACGCCCTCAAAGAATGTATCCTCGCCTGCAACATAGGTAAGTGTCATATAAAGCTGCAAGGCCTTTGGGTCAAGCTTTTTCTCAAAGCCCTCACCCTCCAAGATGTTCTTTATATAAGTGCCGTAGAGGAGCTTATTATCCTTAGTAACGTAGTAATAGAAGGGCTTTGTGCCGAAATGATCTCTCACGCAGAAAATCTTGCCGTTATCCTCGATCGCAAATGCGAACATTCCGTAGAGGTGGTCTGCGATATCCTTACCCCATTTTTCATATGCCTTAACGATCAACTCCCTTTCACGATCCTTAGGTGAGAGCGCCTTATCGACCGAAAGCTCATCGCAAAGGGCGTTCCAGTTTCTGATATGTCCTCTGTATTCCTTTAATACTGCCATAGCTGTTCCTCCGTTCAGAAAAAATATTCCAATACTTATTATATCAAAAAAATAATATGCTGTCAATCACAAATTTATGCGGTCAGATGTAAGAAGTAAGAGATAAGAGGTAAGCCCCCTTACGCTCAAAGCTAAGTTAAAGTAAAAGCAAGCCTCGCGCCCTTTTTCGGGGGCTTTCCCTGCTCACGAAGTAAGCAAGTGCCCCCCGTACCCCCCTTCGGGATAGCGCATCGCCCCCACAAATTCCAACTTATCTTAGCAAATAAAAAGGGCTGTTGCGCGTGCAACAGCCTTTATTATTATTTGAACGTTACCTTCCAGCCTGCGAGCTTTTGCTGAATGCGGATAACGTCGGCGATATTTACCTTGCCGTCGCCCGTTACGTCAGATGCTGTTTCATCTATATTAACCTTCCAGCCTGCAAGGCGCTGCTGGATACGGATAACGTCTGCGATATTAACTTTTCCGTCGCCCGTTGCATCGCCCTTGACATATGCCGCACCCAATGACACGAACTTAAAGCCGTTATCCTTAGCATAGCTTTCCGCTGCCGTACCGTCATAGCCGCGAATTATCATATCGGTGTATTTTTTCTCCTCCCAGCCGATATCATAGCCCTCTTCATCGTAAAAATGCGTTTCGCCGTAGCCGAAGGCCTTTTCATCTATCTGCGTGACGCTTGCAGGGATAGTAACATCTGTTATCTTTGTGTTATAGAATGCATATGAGCCTATCCACCACACCTTTTCGGGGATCACTATCTCACTTAATTCAGTATTTGAAAACGCATCGGAGGGGATAGATGTAATACTCTGCGGTAAAGCTATCTTTGTAAGGGATGTGCCGCTGAAAAGCCCTGCGCTTATACTCTCAAGCCCTTTATTAAGCTCGGCCTTTTCAAGAGAGGTATCGGAAAACGCACTCATTCCAAAGGAGAGGACATTTTCAAGGTTTATACTTTTAAGGTTTACGCAGCGGCAAAAAGCTGCGGCATCTATCACCTTAACGGTCTCGGGCAGCTTTACTGACACTATGCTCTCCTGCCCCGAAACAGTATTTACATAAAACGCATCATTGCTTATCTCATACACTGGAAAGCCCATTATCGTTTCGGGGACTACCACATCAAGGTGGGTATCGCCGCCGACATATTTTGTTATGCAGATGACTATCTGCTCACCCGTTTCATCAAGCAGGCTCCAGCCGTCTGATGCTTTAAACTCAAACACATCATAAACGCCCGAAAAGCTTATATTCCCGTCATCAAAATAGGTGGGGTCTATATCAAGTGTCGTGCAAAAGCTGTCAGCAGGGGAATCCTTATAGCACAAAAAGCTCTCCAAGCTGCCGCAGCCGTCAAATGCGCCCATAGAAACATCGGTATCCTTCATTACGGCAACGCTTTTTAGCGAGGTGCAGTTTTCAAATGCCGCCCCCCACACATCGCAGCCCTCGCCGATAACAACGCTTTCAAGCCCTACGCAGCCCGAAAAAACCTGCGGAAGTATAATGACACCTTCCTCAACATACAGGCTTGTGATATCGCCGTTATCCTTAAATGCGCCCGAGGCTATTTCCTTTACCTTTTTGCCGTCTATCTTTGCGGGAACGGTAACAGCGCCGCTTATGCCCTTATTGCCCGTTATCCTTACCTCACCCGAAACAAGATCCTCGCAGACAAAGCCCTCATACTCAAAGGCAGCGCTTGCCGTTATAAAAGTATCAGCCGCATCAAGCCCTGCGGGAAGAAAAGAAGTGCCTGAGAATACAAGAGTAAGTGCCAAAGCTAAGGAGATCATTTTTTTCATAATATATCACTCTCTTTCCATATTTTGTTGAGTTTAGTTAACATTTCCATAAAATGATTATACATTTATTTGTCGGTAAAGTCAATAGAATACTGAAAACAAGAAAAAATTTGTTTATTTTTAATATATTTCCTTAATTTGTTTTGTGCATTAAAATAATAGATCGGCTATTTAATTTGGGATTTTTCTGCCGATAAATAGATTGTAAGCTATAAACGGCTTTAGTTTCGCAGGGAGGTGAAATTTATGGTTGTTGGCGGCATTACGGGTCACAAGGCTGTTTCAAGGCTTGGTGAAGCGGCAAGGAAAGCGCAGGCGCAAAGCACCGAGGGCGGCGAAAAAGCACCGCTGCGTGACAGCATAGAGATATCAAAGGAAGGGCTTGCAAGCCTTAAGAAAAGCGAGGGCTTTTTGGAAGAAACCGCAAGCGGCACGGAGGATAGGGAGATCACCGACGCTTTGGAAAATGCAGAGGAAACCGGGCAAAGCGAAAATTCCGATGAGGTAACATCGGAAAAGACGGGAACGAGCATGGGCATTAACGCAGGAAAGCTTGCGAGAATGCTTGCAGCAGCAAAGACAAAAGCGCAGGTAAGGGCGGTGATCGCTCTTATCGAATCGGACATAAAGGAATGTGATGCGGGAAAGGCGCAGGGGGCTGAGGTTGACGAAAGCTCCTACAAGGCGGCTCAGCGGCTGCTTGAGCAGGCAAGGAGCGACTTAAACAAAGCCGACGACCGTGAGGCAACTCCGCAGGAGGAAATGGCACAGGCGCTTGCATCTCTGATGTGAGTGAGATATATGCTGAAAATGATTTTACAGGGAGGTGAAATTTATGGAGGTAGGCGGTGTATTCTTTAGTACCAATGCTAAGACAGTCATGAAGACGGGTGAGGCGCTCGCCAATTTCGAGAAATACGAGGAAAAGGTCGAGGCCGAGGAAAGCTCTTCCTCCACGGCAGTCAAGCAGGATACCTACACTAAGAGTGAGGAGCAGGTAAGCTCTGACAGCGGCATCTACAGCAAAGAAACCATTCAAAAGACCGTAGAGCAGATGGAGGAGCAGCGCGCGGCGGCTATGCAGTCGATGATACGCGATATGCTGGGCGAGCAGGCTAAGGCGGCAGGGCTCAAATATTTCGGGCCTGACAAGACGCTTTCGCTGTCGGACATCACTCAGGAGGATATCGATGAGGCTAAAAAGAGCATTGAGGACGGCGGCTACTGGTCGGTAGACAGCGTTGCTACGAGGATTATGGACATGGCAAAGCTGCTTGCAGGCAATGACCCCTCAAAGCTTTCTATGCTTAAGGATTCCGTCATCAAGGGCTTTGGCGGCGCGGCAGAGCTGCTCGGCAAGAGCGGACTTGATGATATGCCCGACATCACAAGGCAGACCTATGACGAGGTCATGAAACGCTTTGATGATTGGGAGACCGAACTCGGCGGCACTCAGACCGAGTAAACATTATTAATATGCCTATAGAATTTGGAAATAAAAAATGCGTAGGGTCTTATTTCAAGGCCTTGCGCATTTTGATTTTACGGATTATATAAATTATAAGGCAGATGAGCGCGCCTGCTAAGACGGCACCCGATGTGTCGATACAGACATCTATCAGCTCGGGGCTCCTGCCCGAAACAAAGCCCTGATGAAATTCATCGCTCGCGGCATACACAAGGCTTACAAGGCAGCTCGGTATCAGCGCTAAATAGGGGCTTTTTTGCTTATATCTGCAAAAAAATGCAAATGACAGGAACAAAAGGCCGCCGAAAACGGCATATTCGGTGAAATGGGCGGTCTTTCTGACAAAATGCTCGATTATGTTAGGCTCGGTCTTGACCTCAAAGGTATCGACTATGACCTCAGTGACCTCGCCCGATAGCGACGCGCTCTGCTCGGCGTCCTGCGAGGAAAAGCCGAAGATGACGCACGCCCACACAAGAGCGAGAGCCAAAAACACGAGCGACAGCACTATATCCTTATTCGGGCTCTTTTTCTGCTGTGACATATTTTAGCAGCTCACCCCTTTCATTTTCTACAAGCCCCGAGATGACCCCGTCAAGCGCGCGCTCAAGCATCACACCTATCTCTTTTCCCTCAAAGCCAAGTGCCAAAAGGTCACGGCCGTTTATAGCAAGGTCACTCTTTTTCAGGCAGGCCTGCTCTTTTTCAAGCTCGTTTCTTATGCTCACAAGCACATCAAGGTCTGCAAGCTTTTCCTCACGGAAATAGCGCGACTGCGCAAGCGTATCGGCGCGCCTTATAAGGATATAGTTATCAAAAAAATCAAAGCTGTGCTTTGAGATAAAGCGCCCGACGCTCCTTTTATTCTCGGCAAGGCGGTTGTCATGCTCTTTAATATATTCACACACAAGCCCGCGCGTATGGTTATCAGCCTTAAGCCGCGTAAGTATATCCTCAGCCATTTTTGCTCCGACGATTGGGTGCATTTTGAAGTGGTCTATCCCCTTTTCATCGGTGGTCTTACACCGCGGCTTGCCGATATCGTGAAAAAGCATTGTAAGCCTCAGCGTTTCATCGGGGGGGATATTGTCAACGCTTTTACAGATATGGGTATAAACATCATACATATGGTGGGGGTTATTCTGTATAACATCAAAGCACTCGGAAAGCTCGGGGATAAACTGCGCGAAAACCTCTCTGTAATCAAGCAGGATAGCCCCTGCGCGCCTGCCCGTAAGCAACTTTTTAAGCTCTGAAAATATCCTCTCGGCGGAAACATATTTTAAAAGCGGCGCTTTTTTCTTTATACTTTTTGATGTATTCTCCTCGATATCAAAATCAAGCACGCTTGAAAAGCGAAGAGCGCGAAGGATCCTAAGTGCGTCCTCCTCAAATCTTTTGTCGGGGTCGCCTACACAGCGGATAAGGCGGTTTTCAAGATCATACTGCCCGTCAAACATATCAATAACGCCGCCCGACTTGTCAAAGCAGAGGGCATTTACGGTAAAGTCGCGCCTGCTTAAGTCCTCCTTAAGTGAGCGGACAAATTTAACGCTGTCGGGGCGGCGGTGGTCGGTATAGTCGCCGTCAGCGCGGTAGGTGGTTATCTCTATCGGCTCGCCCTCGCTCAAAACGGTGAGCGTGCCGTGCTTTATCCCCGTATCAAAGGTCTTGTCATCAGCAAAGACCTCTTTCATCTCATCGGGGAGCGCGTTTGTACATACGTCCCAGTCATGCGGTGTTTTCAAAAGCAGCGAATCACGCACACACCCACCAACGGGGTAAGCCTCATAGCCTGCAATATTCAGTTTTTGGATTACTGCCAATACATACGCAGGGATAACCGACATTTTTTCATACTCCTTGATCATTAATTATTCATTATTCACTATTCATTATTCATTGAGGCCGAAGGCCGTTTCAGTTCATCTCGACAAATTCAAGCTTACCGTCGGGGGTGCCACGCAGGTGAACATCAAAATTCCCGACATATTTACCCGATTCAAAGATATAATCATAATACACCTTGCCGTCAAGAAAGTTTATCGTTAGGGCGCTTAAGTAGTCAAGCACTATCTCGCTGTCGCCTGCGCCTATCGCGGCGATGAGCGATTCGTATTTATTGCTCTCACCGAGGATTTTAACGGCATTGCCCAAATGCGTGCGGAAATCCCCTGCCCAAAAGCTGTCATCATCTTCCTTTGACGGGTCATCAATGCAGGCATTTATATAGTCAACCTTTTTGCCCCATACTTTCAGGGGCATTTCTATCGGAATGGTGATTTTTCTGCTGTCCATAGTATATCTCCTTAAATCTCTGTAGGGGTGAGCTTATAGAGCCTTGCTGTGAGCTTGCCCTTAAGCTGTGCCGAAAGCGTTCCCGATGCCTTGTTAAAGGCAAACTCATTCTCATTGAACGAGGGGTAGATGCATTTTACATTGGCATTTTTCCCCTTTAAAAAGCCTATGGGGAGTGTTACGGTATCATCAGCACCCTCGCGCCGCCAAACGGCAAGGTAGGCGCTGTTATCCTCATTTCTTAGCCCTAAGCATACAAAGTCATCATCTATCCTTGACATACCGAGCGGCCAGAAGGGAACGGCCGACTTTATATCCTTTCTTATCTCGCGGTAGAGCTTTATAGCCTCCCTGACAAGCGCGCCGCTTTCCTCGTTTATGTAGGCTAAATGCCCGCTTTGGTGGATACGCAAAAGCATGGCGTTTATCATATTGAAAACTACCTCCTCCTTATCGCCGTCGGTCTTGGGATAGCTCCATATAGCCGACTGCTCGGGGGTGAGTGCTGTGGGGGAATTGGCGGCGATAGTGCAGTAATATCTGTAATCGTCCTGATCGGAGGTGGACTGGATAGAGTAAACGGAAAGCATTTTATAATCTATCCTCATGCCGCCCGAGGAGCAGTTTTCGATTATCAGCGAGGGGTGGCGCTCAAAGACGCCCTTAAGCCAGTCGATATAAGCGCGCTCGTGGCCTAAAAGCCCGTCGCCAAAGCTGTCGGCATCAAGCTCTGTGCCGATGCCGGGCTCAATATTATAATCCATTTTTATATAGCCGATGCCGTATTCATTCACAAGCCTGTCGATAACGCTGTCGGCGAACTCGCGCACGGCTTTATTTCTGTAGTCAAGCTGATAGCGGCTCCTGTCATACACCCTCTCGCCGTGGCGGACAAAGAACCAGCTGTCATCGCACTTCGTTTTTAAAAGAGGACAGTTTATGCCCATGACCTCAAGCTCCAGCCAAACGCCGGGTATCATGCCCTTTTGCCTTATATAGTCGGTAACGGGGCGCAGGCCGTTTGGGAAACGCTTTTTGGAAACCACCCACTCGCCTACCTCGTCCCACCATGCGCCGTCTGCATACCAGCCTGCGTCGATACAGAAATACTCACACCCTGCCTGCGCGGCGGCATCTATGAGGGGGTATTCCTTTTCCTCGGTGGGATCGCCCCAGAGGCAGTTCATATAGTCGTTAAATATCACCGCAAGGCGCTCGTTATCCTTATTTCTGCGCCTGATAAGGCGGCGGTATTTTGTAAGGGCGGCTATTGCGTTATCAAATGCAGGCATCTCATCCGACACACTTACACCCACCGCGGCGGTAACGGATTCAAACTCATCACCCGGCTTTAACACCTTTGAAAAGTGTGACTCTATCTCGGACGGGCCGCTAAGCTGCAAATAAAGATGCCCCTCTTCATCGGAGATTTCCGCGTGCCATGAGCCGTTATGCTCTATCTGCCATACAAGCGCCGTTCCCGTTTCGGTATTCTCCACAAGCCCCATAGGGATATATTCCTTAGTTGACCAGTTGCCGACATTTGTAAGTGAAAACACCTTTGAGCTGTGCTGAAATTCCTTTGGCTGAGTCTGCGGTATGCCGAGCTGAGGGAGGGTATAACTTTGCCAGCACATCTCCTTCTGCCATGAGTTATGGCACACCCACACCTTTATTTTCTTATCCTGCGGCAGTATGCCCTCTTTTTCGATACCGTTTAAATTAAAGCTCGAAACATATTCAAGCGTTCTCGGCTTATCGCCGTTATTTTTAACAGTAGTCCACACCCTGCAAACGCTGACACCGTTATAGAACTGATAGTGCGACACCGTTTCTATACCCGTAGGCTCATCAAAGCAAGTCACCTCGATAAGCCTGCCCTGCTGGTTGGCGGTATCGTTAAAGTCCTTAAATTTCATACGATACCCGGGGGCGGTTATTATGTATTTATTGCCGTGGCGCTCAAGAGGGCGGTCAAGCCCCGAGATATTTATCTCGGCGGGGCGAAAGCTTTTTGTCTTTTCAAAAAGCGCAAAGCCCTTTTGCTTGCAAAACGGCTCTAAATCGCCCTCATCAAGCGGCAATGCGCTGAAGTGCAAAAGCTTTATCTCGTTATCGTCATCAATTTCAAAGACTAAGTATATGCCGTTTTCAAATATATTTATCCTCTTGCTCATTTTACACTACTCCATTTCAAAAAGTGTTTCAAATAAATTCTCTACCGCATCGACAAGCCCCCTGTAGCCCAAAGGGTATCTCATATAGCCGTGAGCATAGAGCCGCGAGCCGTCTGTAAAGGTGACATCTATCCCAAAGCCGTGGCCGTCACATACGCGCTTGTTTGTCTTATCAAAGCCCTGCCAACGCCCTGCCTTATTCTCACGCAGGATATCTGCAAGCTTATCTGCCGTCTGCTTTGAGGTAATAGTCTTAAGTGCGTCCTCATCGGGACGGCCGCTTTGCTTATATTTTGCAGTAAAGCCGCCGCTGTTATCGCTTGTAAGGGAATAGCGGCGGTTTTCAAACATAACAGCGCCCTCGTTTATAGTTAGGTTAAAGTCGCTTATCTCCCCTATCCTTTTAGGGAAGATGATGCTTAACGGGTATTTCATAGCATACCCTTAAGCTTATCAAGTATCCTATGCGCGGCCTCGTCCTTTGACATGATAGGCAGCTCGTCAGCGCCGTCCTTAGTGATAAGCGTTATAACATTTGTATCAGTTCCAAAGCCTGCGCCCTCGGTGCGCAAGGAGTTCGCGCAGATCATATCGCAGTTTTTTGAGGTAAGCTTTTTGGCGGAGTTTTCAAGCACATTATCCGTTTCCATTGAAAAGCCGCAGATAAGCTGACCCTCGCGCTTACTCTCACCGAGCGCTTTTAGGATATCCTTTGTGCGCTTAAGGGGGATACTCATATCGCCGTCTTTTTTCTTGATCTTGCTGTCAGCCGTTGTTTCGGGAGTATAATCGGCAACGGCGGCGGCTTTGATAATGATATCCTGCTCAGGCGCGCGCAAGGTGACAGCCTCATACATATCCTGCGCCGAAACCACGGCGATGTTTTCTAAAAACATAGGCTCGGCTATCTCCATAGCGCCGTGAACGAGCGTTACCTGCGCGCCGCGCCTTGCCGCGGCCTTTGCGATCGCAACACCCATTTTACCGCTTGAATGGTTAGTGATAAATCTGACGGGGTCGATAGCCTCTCTTGTCGCGCCTGCGGTAACGAGTATCTTTTTGCCTGCAAGGTCTTTTTCATAGGCGATCTCCTGAAGGATATGCTCTACAAGCACGCTCTCATCGGGCATTCTGCCGTCACCGATATCGCCGTTTGCAAGCTTTCCTCTGTCAGCCGCGATAATGCCATAGCCGTAGGAGGCAAGCTTTTTTATATTATCCACAACTATCGGGTTATGGAGCATATTATGGTTCATAGCAGGGGAGATGAGCTTTTTGCACGGGCAGGCCATTACCGTGGTTGTAAGCATATCATCGGCAATGCCGCAGGCTATCTTGCCGATAACATTTGCAGAGGCAGGCGCTATAAGTACGATATCAGCCGCCTTTGCAAGAGCAACGTGTTCGACGCTGTACTGAAAATTGCGGTCAAAGGTGTCGATAAGGCACTTATGCGAGGTAAGAGTTTCAAATGTTATAGGGTTTATAAACTGCGTGGCATTTTGTGTCATAAGAACATGGACATCAGCACCCTGCTTTATGAGCATTCTTGCAACGTTCGGTATCTTATATGCCGCTATAGAGCCCGTAACGGCAAGCAGGACGGTTTTTCCTTTAAGCATTTTGTTATTTCCTCCAAATATAAAGATTTTGCACGGTGTTAATTTTATTATAACACAGAATTTCAAAAAAAGATATAGCTTTTTGAAAAAAAATATGATATAATGTATTCGCCGAAGAGAAGGGCTCTCGGTGCGGCGGTGTTTTTACATTCCGCAGGCATAAAAGCAGATATCCAAGCGGAGTCTGACTTTGGATAAATGCCGAAAGATAAAACAAAACACGGCCGATGTATTGTATCCCCGAACGGGGAATAATAACAAAGGAGGTTTTCATTATGAAAACAAACACTTTATTCAACACTCGTCAGCTTACTATCATGGGGCTTATGACAGCACTTGTGCTTATCTTTTCATTCACCCCTATCGGTTCTATACCCGTAGGGCCTCTGGTAATAACGCTAAACATCATTCCGATAGCTATTGCGGCTGTCACCTGCGGGCCTGTCGGCGGCATGGTGATAGGCGGCGTTTTCGGGCTTATGAGCTTTTTACAGTGCATAGGTATAGGCGTTCCCTCGGGAATGGGGGCAGCTCTTTTTGCTATCAACCCGTTTCTGGCTTTCGTTCAGAGGTTTATCCCTCGTCTGCTTGACGGGCTTATCGCAGGGTATGTCTTTAAAGTCACAAGCAGCAAGGCAAACAAGACCTTAGCCTGCGGACTTACGGGCTTTTGCTCGGCTTTCTTTAACACGCTGCTCTTTATGAGCTCGCTCGTTTTGCTTTTTGGCAGCACAGACTATATGCAAAAGCTTATGGACGGAAAGAACGTTTTGCGCTTTATCGTTACATTTGTAGGAGTAAACGCACTTGTTGAGATGGCGACATCTACGATAATCACTGCGGCAGTAGGCACGGCGCTTTTCAAAGCACGCCTTATACCCACAGCAAAGAACACACCTGCCGAGGCTAACTGACACACATAAAAACTATCCGCCGCACCAAACCTGCGGCGGAAAATATATTCAGGAGAAAAATTATGATACTTGCCGTTGACATAGGAAACACAAACATCGTTATGGGCTGCTTTGAAACGGACACTATCCTCTTTCGTGAGAGGATATCGACAAATCAGCTTGCAACAGAGCTTGAATATGCATCTATTATGAGAACAGCGCTTGATATGCACTCGCTAAAGGCCGAGAGCATAACGGGGGCTATAATATCATCGGTAGTTCCGTCGATAACTGCGACAGTAAGAAAGGCGATAGAAAAGCTTACGGGGGTAACGGCCATGATAGTAGGCCCCGGGGTAAAAACGGGGCTGAGCATCATGATAGACAACCCTGCAACGCTCGGCTCCGACCAGGCGGTAGACGCGGCGGCGGCGATAAAGGAATACAAGCCGCCCATGATAATAATAGACATGGGCACGGCCACCACCATGTCGGTGATAGACAAAAAGAAAAACTACTTAGGCGGCATAATAATGACGGGAATGGCCGTATCCTCAGACGCTTTGACAAAGCGCACCTCACAGCTGCCGAAGATAGCCTTTGAAACGCCGAAAAAGGTCATCGGAACGAACACGGTAGACTGCATGAAAAGCGGCATTATGTACTCCACCGCCTGCTCGATAGACGGGCTTATCGAACGAATGGAGGAGGAGCTTGGCGAGAGCTGCACGGTCATCGCAACAGGCGGCCTTGCATCGCTCATCGTTCCGCTTTGCAAAAGGGATATCATCTTAGATGAGGACTTACTCTTAAAAGGGCTTATGGTGATCTACAAAAAGAACAACTGATAATACCCCCACAGCAGAAAGTGAATTGCTGTGGGGGTTTTTTTGTTGATAAACTGGAGTTTGGCGAGGTGTTGGGAGGGGGCATACCGAAGGGGTTTGGGGGCGACCGGAAAGCCCCCAAAGCCGCCGCAGGCGGCTTGCCCCCTCGGAGCGATGAACAAAGCCTTAGTTTAGCGCTCGTTATGTGGGCTTTTATAATCGTTTCACGCTCAAAGCTAAGTTTAGGGTCAAAGCAAGTCTCACGCCCTTGTGGGGGGGCTTTGCGGTCGCCCCCCGTACCCCCTTCGCAGCAGCG
>JAGBNQ010000019.1 GCA_017634275.1 Ruminococcus sp.
CGTTGATATGGCCATTCGGCCGTTTACCCGGACAATATTGTCTAAAGTCCACAATTTCGCCGCCCTGACAAGCCCGATATGGGGCTTGTCAGCATAGCTGACAGCTAAGTTTTGCAAAGCAAAACTTCCAGTCCGTCGGCGTGAGCCGACACATTAATTATTCATTATTCACTATTCATTATTCATTATTCATTGCTTGTGGGGCAAAGCCCCACAAATTCCGGTTTTCCGCAGAGCAAAAAACCGCCGACAGGTTTGATTACCTGCCGGCGGTTTTTATTGTTTATACATCTCGTCTTACAAAACCGTCCCACGCGGTGAGTAGGAATACTACCATGTGGATAACTATTACCGCTACCGCAAAGCCTATCGTCTGGCCGGGGAATATTGTCTGACCCATTGCTATCGTCTGAAGATTTGAGTTTGCAAATATCGTGTATCTGCCTGCATCTACGTTGAATGCCATTTTGAGTATCTGAACGGCATTCTCGCCCATGCTCATAGCAAATATGCCAAGGCCTATCGCTAATGATGCGCTCTTTACAACAGAGGATATCGCAAATGCAAAGGTCGCCATAACAACTACATAAACACTTGAAAGCATATACTGCTCAAAGATGTAAATAAAGCCCGAAACTGCCTTTGTAGTGCCTGCCGAGGTCTGAACATACATAGCGCCCATATCGGAAACACCAAAGAACAGGAATGATGACAGCATAGAGATAATGTAGCAAAGTATCATCATTATATAGCCTATGGATATTACCGTTACATACTTTGAAATGAGTATCTTGCCCCTTGTTCGGGGGTTTATCAGCAGGAATTTTATAGTTCCGTTTGAAAACTCCGAGGCTATTATGCCGCCTGCAATGATTATGATAAGAAGGCCTATGAACGAAACAGAGCTTGTGCTTGATGAGAACGATGTCCAGAAAGTCACCTTGTCGATCCCGCCCGATTCGTATTCAGCGCCGCCCTGCGCGCTCATCATATCCGTCATCGAGCTGCCTGCGATGTTTACCGAAACATTATGCTCAAGCCTGTATTTCGCTGTGAGCATATCATCATCAAAGCTCTGCTTTAGCTTGTCTGACGTAGCTCTCATCTTGCTGACAGCCGCCTCTGTGTACCGGTCAAGCACCGAGTTTCTCCAGTCAGTATCATCAGCGAAGGAATCCTCCTCGGGGGCAATGTCATTGTCAAGCCTGTAATCTATCGCCCAGAGTATATCCTCATTGTCGCCGAACTTGCTCTTTAAGAACTCGTAGTAGCCCTTCCAGTCATTATTCTTTATAAAGCCGTCATAAAGCTCATAAATATCGCCGTCATAAAGCGCGCCTGCGATCGCAGCAGGGTCGCTTAATTGTGAAAATTCGGGGTACAATATATAGTCTGCAAGGGACATTTTCCAGTTAGTCTGGTTTATCTTGTTATCCTGCAAATAGGTGTAGAACTTTACAAGCTCATCATTCTTGTCATCCTTGGCGGATTCTATCTGCTCGGAATAATCATAGCTTGCAAACCTTTCCTTTATCTCGTCAACATCAGCGTCGATGATAGTTGTAAGCTTTACAAGCCCCGAAAATCCGAAAGCCACTACCGCAACAAGGATAAATATAAACAGGGTGGATTTCTTTTTGAGCTGCTTGATATATTCGTTTTTCACAAGTCCCATAAACTTACTCAATCTGACCACCTCCGTTATTTGTCATCTCTATAAATACCTCTTCGAGTTTCTTCTTCTCTCTCATAGTTACCTCGTAAAGGCCTATATCGCTCATGATTATCTGCTTGTTTACCTGCGCGATAGTTTCGTGAGCGTTCTCGTTCGGAACTATTACCTCAAGCTCCTCATTCACTATCTTCTTCTCAACGCCTTCGATATCCACCGCCTCAAATGCCTTATTTGCATCGGAGCATTTGATGATATAGTCGGTAGTTTCGCCGTTTGATGAGCTTATCATCTCTTCAAGCGTGTAAACGCCGAGCATACGGCCGTTTGCGATGATGCCCACTCTGTCGCACATAAGCTCCATCTCGCTCATAAGGTGGGAGGAAACTATTACGCAAACGCCCTCCTCATGGGCAAGCTTTTTGAGAATGTCACGCAGCTCCTTGATGCCGGCAGGGTCAAGGCCGTTTGTAGGCTCGTCAAGGATAAGCAGCTTGGGGTTGTGCAAAAGCGCCTGCGCTACACCTATTCTCTGCCTCATACCGAGAGAATACTTCATTATCTTCTCATTCATTCTGTTTGAAAGGCCTACAAGCTCTACAACCTTGTCGATGCGGTCCTTTGTAACGCCGTCGCGCATTCTTGCATACTGCTCTAAGTTCTGCCTTGCGGTAAGGTATTTGTACATCTCGGGGTTCTCAACGATACCGCCGACATTTGCCATAGCCGCCTCAAACTCTTTGTTTACGTCCTTGCCGCCTATATGAATAGTTCCGCTGTCAATTGATATAAGGCCGACTGCGCACTTGATAGTCGTCGTCTTGCCTGCGCCGTTAGGCCCTAAGAATCCAAACACCTCGCCTGCGTGCGCCTCAAAGGAAATATCGTGGAGGATATGCCTTTTGCCAAGCGTTTTGTTGAGCTTATCTATCTTCAAAACTGCCTCTGCCATTATCTCCACCCCCTTAGCTTGTTAGCCGCGAGCAATTCCTCGCCCGTCTCCTTGTCGTAGTAATGAGTTGTACCGTCATCTGCTACTGTTTTTTCTACATTTTCGCCCTTTGGCTCATCAGCCTCGGAGCTGCTGCTTTCGCTCTCGCTGCTCGAAGGGTTAGGCTCTACCTTATCAAGATCCTCAACCTCGGGCTCGGGCGCAGATGAACTATCCTCCTGCGTGCCTGCCTCGGGCGCCTGCTCGCTCTTGTCAGCATCAGGCTTTGAGGTATCATTATCCTTAATGATCTCTGCCCCCTTTGGCAGCTCGCTCAAATCAGGCAGCTCCTCACCCTCGGGAACGTCCATAACAGTTCCGTCGGGCAGCTTTATCTTTATTGCCCCCTCGGCCTTAGCCTTGTCACCGTCACCGCCCTTGACTGCGCCGCTCTCGCCCTTTGCTATCTTTGCAAGGTCAAGCGCATCGCCGTTTTCGTTTGTGATAGTGAATTCTGTTCCTCTGCCGTACTCAGCGCCTACTATCTTCCACTCGCCGCTTTCAAATTCAAGGTAGAATACCGATGAGTCATCATATTCTATCCTGCCCTCATATTCAAGGTCAGAAAACATACCTTCCTCTTTGTCGCCTTCTTCACCGAAATCATAATTAGAGCTGTCCGTCACAGCATTTGTCAGCCCGTTCATGGTGAGAAGATATGCCTCACCCCTTCCCTTGAAGGAGATGGTGTATTCCACCGATGCCTGCGCAAGATTGGGGCCTGATTTTGACACCTTTATCTCACCGAACTTTACCGAGCAGTCGGTCAGGTGCCCCATATCAAAGTCATTCTTTAAGTTGTCGATATCGTTTTGGATTATCTGCGCGGTAGTGTAGTTGAACAAAAAGTTTTCCGAGTAGAACTTGTTGTAGCCCCAGTTGTCCTCGATCACCTTTTTCCACGCCTCTGTGCAGTCGCCGTCTGCCGAGATGCTCGCCTTTGCCGAGTCCTCAATGTAGGTCTTTACAGCGCTCTCGATATCAGCCTTGTTGCCCTTGAAGTTAAAGTGATCAAACGTTACGAACCCCGCAAGCCCCACAAGCAATACCGCCCCGAGCGCAAGCCCGCGGTTAAGCTTTCTTGTTTTCATTTGCATTTTCCTTTCTATGTTGTTGTTACATATATTATATAATATGATCACACATTTGTCGTGCTTTTAATATTACTGCACATTACATTTTTGTAAGATTACAGATTATTACAAAAGCACAAGCACTATTATATCATAAAATATTAATATTTGCAAGGATTTTTCACAGCATTTTCATAAAACTCCCCCCTATCCGAAAGATTTGTATAAATCGCAAAAAATATACACCGTGGGTTGAAAAAATATTATAATTATGATATAATATAAAATGGTTAAGTTTGATTATTTGGGGGAGAAACTTATGATAAACGGTAAAAAAGTGATATCCTTTTGCGTCACAAGAATACAGGACGTCTTTACTAAAGATATAGTCGAACAGCTCCATAAACAGCTTAAAGCCCGTGGTGTCATTCTTAACGTCTACGCTACAAGCTCTAACCTTTATTGGGATAACGATACCGAAAAGGGCGAGGGCGCTGTCTATGACCTTGTGGATATGAACAAAACCGACCTGCTTATAGTTTTCAGCGAGAAGATAGATACAAAGTTTTATGCCGAGCGTGTTATAGGCCGTGCAAGAAAAGCAGGTGTTCCCGTTATAGTTTTGGGCGATAAGACACAGGGCTGCGCCAACGTGAAATTTGATTACTGCGAGGGCTTTCGCAATGTGGTAAGGCACGTTTTAGGCCACCACGGGGTAAAGGATGTCCACCTCATGGGCGGCGTTAAGGATAACCCCTTTTCGCAGGAGAGAGTTGATGTTTTCTTTGAGGTGATGAGGGAGTTTGGTCTTAAAGCCGATGAGAGCATGGTAAGCTACGGCGAATTCTGGAGCCTACCTACCGAAAAGGCGTGTGAGGAACTGTTAAAGCGTGAAAAGCTCCCCCGTGCGCTTATCTGCTGTAATGATACTATGGGCATAACCGCCGTAAATTACTTTAAGCGCCACGGTCTGAGGGTCCCCGAGGATATCATTGTAACGGGCTTTGACGGCATTACCGAGATCAATTTCTGCGAGCCGCGGCTTACATCAAGTATGTGCTCCCCCGAGGAGCTTGCAAAGGCGATAGCCTCACTTGTTGATGACAGCTTTTCGGGCATTGATATAGCAGGGAAAGAATGCCTTGTCACCCCGACGCTTTTAACGAGCGAATCCTGCGGCTGTGAGTATACGGGCGGAATTATCATCACCGACTACTTAAACGGCCTTAACGATAAGTTTTTCCGCTTTCAGGACGAATACAAAAGCTTAAACGAAACCACCACCCGAATACTTAAGGCTGAAACAATAGAGCAGGCAGCAGAGCTTTTTCTCTCCTATAATGAACAGATATATGATGTTGACTGCATTCTGAATGACAACTGCCTTGATGAAACTATCGACCCTATGCGCGCTATAAACGAAAAGCCTTTCTCGGATAAGCGGCTTTGCCTTTTCTCATCAGACTATCCCGAGCGCGCCCCTTATGAGCTTAATGCAAATGAGATCGTGCCCGACCTTGACAAGAGGGTAGAGTCTGATATGCCGATGATATTTATATCCTTAAGCCTTCTTTCAAGGCCGCTCGGGTATCTGTGCTTTCATTACTGGGATTATGATATCGCAAACTATATAAAGATACCGCAGATAAAAAGCTGTATCTCAAACGCGCTGACAAGCTTTGTCAATATCCGCTATCAGCGCTACATCAGCCATAGGATAGAGGAGCTTTACAAAACCGATCCTCTTACGGGGCTTTTGAACCGCAACGGCTTTTTCAGAGAATACACCACCCTTATCGCCTCGCGCAGGCAGGGTGAGTGCATTACCCTTGCCATTGCCGACCTTGACGGGCTCAAGGCCATAAACGATAACTACGGCCACGATGAGGGCGACTACGCTATCCACGCGGTGGCGCAGGCGCTTTGCAAGGCCGCCCCGAAGGGTGCAGTATGCGCGCGTTTCGGCGGCGATGAGATAATAGCTGTTTTCTCGCATAAGACAGATGTGTCGCATCTGGAGCAGAGCTTTTTTCAGGTGATAGAGAATATAAACTCCGCCGCGGCAAAGCCCTACAGGATCAGTGCAAGTATCGGCATCTACACCGACACGAGCCTTGCATTCAGCCGCTTTGAGGAGCTTTTAAAGCGCGCCGACAGGCTTATGTATGACCAGAAAAAGCAGCACCACGAGCAAATGGGCACACAAATGAGAGGATAAATAGAACCGTATGAAATATATCACCATAGGAAATGTAAAAATAGAACAGACAGCCTGCCTTGCACCTATGGCATCGGTCGCGGACGCGGCTTACAGGATAATGTGCAAGCGCTTTGGCTCGGCATACCTTGTAAGCGAGATGATATCCTCAAAGGGGCTTGTCTACGGTGATAAAAAAACCGCAAAGCTGTGTACGATCCTCCCCAAGGAGCGCCCCTGCGCCTTGCAGCTTTTCGGCGAAGACCCTGAGTTTATGGGAAAAGCGGCAAGAATGCTTAATGAATACAAGCCCGACATAATTGATATTAACATGGGCTGCCCCGTGCCGAAAATAGTTTCAAACGGCAGCGGCTCGGCACTTATGAAGGACGCTGACCGCGCGGCGGCGATAGCTGCGGCGGTGGTGGAAAACGCAGACTGCCCCGTAACGGTAAAAATACGCTCGGGGTGGGATAATGAGCATATAAATGCCCCTGCCCTTGCAAAGATGTTAGAGCAGGCAGGCATTTCGGCAATAGCCGTTCATGCAAGGACAAAAACGCAGATGTATTCGGGGCAGGCCGAGTGGGATATCATAAGACAGGTCAAGCAAGCCGTGAGCATTCCCGTGATAGGCAACGGCGATGTAAAAACAGCGCCCGAATGCAAGGCTATGTACGAGCAGACGGGGTGTGACCTTGTTATGATAGGCCGCGGCTCCTACGGGCGGCCGTGGGTATTTGAGCAGGTACGCACTTTCTTTGAAAGCGGCGAGCTTTTGCCCGAGCCCTCGCCCGACAAAAAGGCCGAGATAATGCTTTCGCACGGCGAGCTTTTATGCTCTCTCAAAGGCGAGGAGCAGGGGATAAAGGAAATGCGCAAAAACGTTGCGTGGTATGTCAAGGGCTTAAAAAACAGCGCAAAAATCAGGGGCAGCACCGACAAGCTGTTTACATACAAAGACCTTGAAGAAATTGCAATGATAATGAAAAACGCTGACTGAGCAAACCGGAGTTTGTAACTCCCCCTTCCCTTTGAAGGGAAGGGGGGCTGGGGGGTTAGGTAGAGCCATTCCGAGCGTAGAGTTAAGGTTTTGTTCATCGCCCCGGGGGATTTAAGCCGCCTGCGACGGCTTTCGGGGGCTTTGCGGTCGCCCCCGAACCCCTTCGCACCCCCTTCGCCCCTACAAACTCCGATTTGTCAGGAAATAAAGGAGAATTAAAATGTCAAAGCTATATGTAGTCGGAACGCCGATAGGCAACCTCGGTGATATTACCTATAGAGCGGTGCAGACGCTAAAAGATGTTGACTTTATCTGCGCTGAGGATATGCGTGTGACGCGCAAGCTCATGAACCACTTTGAAATAAAAAAAGAGCTTATCTCCTATCATGAGCATAGCGAGGATACCGTCGGAGATATGATCTGCGACAGAATAGCCGCAGGCGAAAATGCGGCTATCGTTACCGATGCAGGTATGCCCTGCATTTCCGACCCGGGTGAGCGGCTCGTCAGGCGCTGCTATGAGCGCGGTATAGAAGTTACTGTCGTGCCGGGACCCGTTGCGTGCGCATCTGCCCTTGCTATAAGCGGCCTTGATACGTCAAGGTTTTCGTTTGAGGGCTTTTTGTCTGTGACGGGCAAGCAGCGCCTGCCGCACCTTGCTGCCGCTGCAAGGCAGGAAAATACGCTCATCTTCTACGAGGCACCGCATAAGCTGCCGCAGACGCTTGCCGATATGCTTGAATATTTCGGTGACAGAAAGATCTCCGTCTGCCGTGAGCTTACAAAGATCCACGAGCAGGTTCTTCGCACTACCATATCGGGGGCGATAGAGTATTTTAAGGAAAACAAGCCGCGCGGCGAGTTCGTCCTCATCATCGAGGGCTATAAACCGCAAGAGCAGGAGGAGGAGCAGACCTTAGACTCCGCCTGCGAGCAGGTCAGAGGGCTGATTGAGAACGGAATGCGCGCCGCCGATGCCTGCAAGGAGATAGCAAAGGTAACGCGCTTTTCAAAAAGCGAGCTTTACTCATACTACTTAAAGGAGAACTCATGAACATTTCAGTAACAGCCGCTAAAAAGGCCGACTGCAAAGCCCTTGCGGATATATCGGCAAAAGCATTTTCTCAGCCGATGAGCGAAAAGGAATTTGAAAGGGAGCTTGATGTTAACTTCTCCCGCACACTTGCCGCTTTTGCTGACGGTGTGACCGCAGGCTTTATAAATATTTGGATAGTCGGCGGAAATGCCGACCTTAACAACATCGCCGTAAAGGAAGGGTACCGCCGCATGGGGCTCGGGCAGATGCTCCTTGACTCTGCCCTTGCACTTTGTAAGGAATGCGAAAGCATGACATTAGAGGTAAGGGTGTCAAATACCGCGGCGATAGCCTTTTATGAGAAAAACGGCTTTAAGCTTATCGGCAGGCGCAGGGATTTTTACTCCTACCCCACCGAGGACGCACTCATTTACCGAAGGGAGATTTGAATGGACAAGCCTTTTAACGACATAGAGTCAGAAATGCTCGGCAGCGAGATAGAGATCTTCATAAGCCGCGAGCATCGCTTTGGCACAGATGCCTTTTTGCTATCCGACTTTGCAGGAGGGCGGCATAAGGACTACGTCTGTGACTTTTGCACGGGCAGCGGCATAGTTGCACTTCTCACCCACAAAAACTTTAAGCCTGCTCACATTGACGCAGTCGAGATACAGCCAAAGGCACATGAACTTTTAAAGCTTACAAAAGAAAAAAACAAGCTTGACACCCTCACCCCCATTCTTTGCGATCTTAAGGACTACAAAAGCTCGCGCGAGCTTGACCTTATCACCTGCAACCCACCCTACAAGATAAGCGGAACAGGCGCTAAAAATGACGAGCAGGCGGTAAGCATTGCCCGTCACGAGGTAATGTGTACGCTTGATGATGTATGCAAAGCGGCGGCTAAAAACCTGAAATTCGGCGGACGGCTGTGTATCTGCCAGCGCCCCGAGCGCCTTGCGGATATCTTCTCATCTATGAGAAATGCAGGCATTGAGCCAAAACGCCTGCGCACCGTCCACAAAAACCCGAAGGGCGCGCCGTGGCTCGTGCTTGTTGAGGGCAAAAAGGGCGCAAAGCCCTTTATGACGATAGAACCCCCACTTTTTGTCTGCGGCGAGGACAGCGAACCCTCCGAGGAAATGCAGCGTATCTACGGATTTGACATTTAGAACCCTTATTACAAAAGTGTTCCTTAGATAAACCGGAATTTGCAGCGGCTTTGCCGCTGCAAGCAATGAATAATGAATAGTGAAGAATGAAGAATGAAAAATAGAGGTACGCCTTCGGCGTTGATATGGCCATTCGGCCGTTTAACTGAACAATATTGTCTAAAGTCCACAATTTCGCCGCCCTGACAAGCCCGATATGGGGCTTGTCAGCATAGCTGACAGCTAAGTTTTGCAAAGCAAAACTTCCAGTCCGTCGGCGCGAGCCGACATATTAATTATTCATTATTCACTATTCATTATTCATTATTCATTGCTTGTGGGGCAAAGCCCCACAAATTCCGGTTTATCTTGCTGTAGGCGCAAAAGTAAAAAAGCTGACAAAAAAATATCCCCCGGGCAGCGATCAAAATTGCTCGGGGGCTTGTTTTATGCCTATTATTCCTCGGCAGGTGTTTCAGCCTTAGCTGCCTCAGCCTGCTGCTCGTTTCTTCTCTTTATGAGTACCTGCTTGATTCCCTCAAGCATCTCTCTTGTAAAGGGAAGATTGTGCGACATGGGGTTTATAACAAAGCCCTTGATAGACTGTACCTGCTCTACGAGCATGGCAAGGTCGCCGAACTTCATCTTTACCCTCTGATGATCCTCGTTTGACTTGAACTTGGCAAGCTCGTCCGCATCGGTAAATGCAGGGAAATAAGTCTCGCTCTCGTCGCCGTTTTGCTTTCTTATAAGAAGAAAACGTGCCTTCGGCTTTTCCTCAAATTTTACCTCGTTGTTTGCGTTTGCAACTATTTCCTTCTTCTTCTCGATGATAGCGGGAACGTAGAAGGTCGAACGGAGTGCCGCGTTGATAGTTGCGTTCTGTGTTTCGGGTGTAAAGTCTGCTCTCATTGCCTCAATAGCCTCAATAAGCTTGGGGTTTGTTATCTGCTGATCTGCCATAAGTATTATCTCCTTTATATTATAATAGTTTTATTATCAAACGGCTCTTCGCCGCATTTCTTACAGTTCTAAATCCTTTTCGATTATGTATCTCGGCCGCTGCTTAGTCTCTAAGTATATCTTGCCGATGTATTCGCCTATTATGCCTATGCTCAAAAGCTGCAAGCCGCCTATCCCCCATATGGATATAACTATTGTCGCCCAGCCTGCAACAGCCTTGCCCATGCACCATATCACGAAAAACCTTATCAGCAGTATTACGCTCACAAGGAATACAAAAATGCCCAGAAAGGTTATAAACCTTATCGGCTTGATAGAAAGCGAGGTTATCCCCTCTATCGCAAAGGCAAGCATTTTCTTTAAGGGGTATTTTGATTCTCCTGCCTCGCGCTCGTTTCTTACATACTTTACTATCGCCGTTTTGTACCCCACCATAGGCACAAGTCCGCGCAAAAAGAGGTTTACCTCCTTAAAGCTTGCAAGCCCCTCAAGCGCCTCTTTACTCATAAGCCTGTAATCCGCGTGGTCATAGGTTATCTCAACGCCTAAATGCTCAAGCGTTTTGTAA
This sequence comes from Ruminococcus sp., assembly GCA_017634275.1. Taxonomy (GTDB): domain Bacteria; phylum Bacillota; class Clostridia; order Oscillospirales; family Ruminococcaceae; genus NK3A76. The sequence goes on from JAGBNQ010000019.1 coordinate 10,655, forward strand.
TACATTCTTGCGGTGTTTCTCTTGAATGCCGTGTCCTTTTCCCTTGATGAGCGCACGCCGTAAACTATCTGCGCGCCCTTTTCATATTCATCAAGGAACTTGTCCACCGCGTTGACATCATCCTGCAGGTCGGCGTCCATTGAAATGGTTATATCGCACCTGTCCTTAGCGGTCATAAGCCCTGCCAAAAGTGCATTCTGATGCCCTCTGTTTCGTGACAGCTTTATCCCCGTGAATGCATCTGCGGCATCGCTTAGCTTTTCTATTATCTCCCACGTCTTGTCCTTTGAGCCGTCGTCGATAAACATTATTTTGCTCTTAGAGCTTATCCGCCCCTGAGCTTTAAGCTCATCAAGCTTTTTAAGGAGTACCTTTGCCGTTATCGGCAGCATTTCCTCCTCATTGTAGCAGGGAACTACTATATATAATGTGTTTCTCACGCCTTATCCCCCTATTCCAAAGAGAATGCGCGCGTTCTCATTAGTTTTCTTAATTACCGTCTGCGTGTCCTCCCCGAATATCTCGGCCATAGCCCCGGCAGTTTTTTCACACATCGAGCTGTCGCTCCTCTGCCCTCTGTACGGCTCGGGTGCCATATACGGGCAGTCCGTTTCAAGCAATACTCTGTCAAGCCCTGCCGCGGCACACGCCTTTTTTGCCTTTTTTGAATTCTTAAAGGTAAGCACACCCGTAAAGCCTATGTACATTCCCAAAGCAACAACTTCCTTAGCCGTTTCCGCCGAGCCCGAAAAGCAGTGCATAACGCCCTTAGGCTTTAGCCTTTTAAGTATCTCCATAGTGTCCTCGGTAGCATTTCTGCTGTGGACTATCACGGGCAGGCCGTGCTTATTTGCAAGCATTACCTGCTGCTCAAAAATGTATAGCTGCCTCTCTCTGTCATACCCCTCATAGTGGTAATCAAGCCCTATCTCGCCTATCGCCTTTATCTTTTTGCTTTTTGGCAGCAAGCCTTCAAGTATCTCCAAAAAGTTCTCGGGCGTCACCTCGCAGTTTTCGGGGTGAAAGCCTACAGATGTGTAGTAATTTTCATACTTCTCCGCCGCGCTTATCCCGTAAAGTGCCGACTTTTCATCGGTACACGCGTGCATTAGATATTCTGTATTTCCCTCAAAAAGCCCTGCTATGACCTGCTCCCTGTCCTCATCAAAGGCAGGGTCATCATAATGGCAGTGCGAATCAAAAATCCCGTCAAACACCTGATTATCTTCCCTCTGTACAAAATAGTTATACAAATAGATTATATCATAAATACAAGCCGTTGTCAAGGAAAGCAAAATTATTTCCCACCCCCCTCAAATCGACCCGAAAATACCTTTCCCTATGCTATTATATAGAAAATGATACGGTTAATGTCCGCAGCATTGACCGAATGCAGGAGGAATTTAAAAATGAAAATGGGAATTTTAAGCAAAGCAAGGGATATGGAGCTTTTCGGCTTTGAGCCCGACACAAACGGTATGGTTCTTGATATCCCCGTAACGGCAATAAAGCCAAACCCGAGCCAGCCGAGAAAAAGCTTTGATGCAGGCGAGCTTACCTCGCTCTCGCGCAGCATCTCGCAGGACGGGGTTATCCAGCCGCTCACGGTAAGGGATAAAAACGGCTACTACGAGCTTGTTTCGGGCGAGCGCCGTTTGCGCGCCGCAAAGATAGCAGGGCTTACGACTGTTCCGTGCATCATTGCCGATATCTCCGATGAGCGCTCGGCAGTCTATGCGATAATTGAAAATATCCAGCGCTGTGACCTTAATTTCTTTGAGCAGGCGCAGGCCATCTCGCAGCTCATAAGCATTTATCACTTTACTCAGGAGGAGGCAGCACTTCGCCTGGGGCTGAGCCAGCCTGCCGTTGCAAACAAGCTGCGGCTTTTGCGCCTTGATGAGAGCGTCAAAGCGCTCATAATAAAAAACGCCCTCTCCGAGCGCCACGCAAGGGCTCTTCTTAGGTGCAATGACACCGAGCAGCAAAAGCAGGTGATAGAAAAGATAATCACCTCATCACTAAATGCCGCGCAGACGGAAAAATATATCTGTGCTTTGCAAAAAAAGGCAGAGATAGAAAAAAGCTATAAAAAGCGCGCCCCTATCCTTCGTGACGTAAGGCTTTTTGTAAACACGATGAACAAAGCGGTAAAGGTAATGCAGCTTGCAGGAGTAAAGGCCAACGCCAAAAAGATAGAGCATGAGGGGTATGTTGATTACATAGTAAGTATACCGATATGAGCAAGGATAAAATAAATCGGAGTTTGGCGAGGTGTTGGGAGGGGACATTCCGAAGGGGTTTGGGGGCGACCGGAAAGCCCCCAATAAGCCGCCGAAGGCGGCTTGCCCCCTCGGAGCGATGAACAAAGCCTTAGCTTAGCGCTCGTTATATAAGCTTTATATTTGCTTACGCTCAAAGCTAAGATAGAGTCAAAGCAAGCCGCGCGCTCTTTTTCGGGGGCTTTGCGGTCGCCCCCGAACCCCTTCGCCGTTGCGTCTTTACAAGCCCGAATGGGCATCAGTCGGCGCGAGCCGACACAATAATTATTCATTATTCACTATTCATTATTCATTATTCATTGCTTGTGGGGCAAAGCCCCACAAATTCCAATTTGTCTATTTCTTTTTCTTTCGCCTGCCCCTTGCGACAAGTGCGGCGGCTGCGGCTGCGGCGGCTATTCCGCCTGCTATGGCTATAGCGCCTGCTTTGGAGCTGCTCTTTGCAGTTTCCTTGTCGGGGGTGCTTTCGGTTTTCTTGACAGCGCTCTCATCAGCCTGCTCCTGCGGCTCGGGCTTTGCACCCAAAACCTCGGCGGCATCGATCGACAGCGTGCCGTCAAGCTTTATCGTCAGCTTATGCTCTTTGTTTTCAAGGCCGCTTATCATAAGCGCCGCACCGCGCGAGCCCGTCTGAGGAATGTCTGCTGTCACCTCCTCGCCGCCGTCAACGCTGTAGGTAAGCTTGCCTGCGTCCTTTTTATTCTCGCCCGTGAGAATTATCCCCGTGCCAAAAAAGCTTATCTCGGCCTGCGCACCGCTGCTGCCCGTGGAGATAGTGCGTCTGAAATTTTTAAAGCTGCTCATACAGCTATGCTCCCACTCGCCCGAGTAGGTGAAGATGTCATCTGTTTCATCATATCTTGTAACATACGGCTCATCGCCCAAAGGCTCTATCTTAAGCTCATCAAAGCAGTTATTGTCAAACGAGCTGTAAAGCGCCGCGCGCCCTGCCGCGCCCTCGGTATGCTCAACACTTGCAACCTGATCGCCGTTTATATAGGCCTTGATGCTGCTGTAAAGCGCCTCTATCTTAAGATTATTCTTAGCAGGGTCAAAGTCCGATACTGTGCCCGAGGCGAGGGATTCTCTGTTATAGAGCAGCTCCCACGCGCCGTTTTCAGACAAAACGAGCCTGTAGCCGCTCTCGCCGTTTGCCGCGACATTGTAGCGAAGACCTATGCCTGCGTAGTTCTTATCGGGGGTATCAGATCCCGTAAGAAATACATCGGCGCTCACGGAATAGTTATACCACCTGTCATCACCGAGGTTGGTGGTGGGCTTGGGGGTCTTGCCCCATTCCCTTGCGCGAAGGTCATTCGTTATCTTTTGCATAAGCACCTTGCCGCCGTCCTTAGATGCTACCTCAAACGCACCGCCCTGGTCGGTCGTATAAAGAGGTGCGCCGCCCCTCTCGCTGAGAAATGCATCATCATACTCAAAATCATCGCTGTAGGGCAGGCTCATAACGCTGCTCTTTGCGCTTACAGCCGTTTCGGGGCGCTTTATATCAAGCGTTGTTACAGTAACGAGCGAATTTGGCTTGACTGTTACGCTATAGGTGTATTTGCCGCCCTGCTCAGTCGGGGTGAGCTTTTGTATATTCTGAAAATAGTTTTCATCATAAGCGCCGCTGTCAGGGCCGCGCGTTTCCCATACATAGACATCACTGTTCGCCTTGTCAAGATTTGTCACCTCAAATTCATAGGTGACAGGCTCGCTCGTGGTGTTGGTTATGGCGGTGGAGTAGTCGCCCGTTTCAGTGTCGGCGGCCGTCATATAGGTGTAGTGAGCATCAACTATCGCGTGGCCGTCACCGCCCACCTCGCCGTCACCATAGCAAGCATCATCTATAAAAGCCCAGCCCGTCTTGAAAAGCTGTGAGAAATGCAGCCCCATAAAGTAGCCCGTATCAAGCATATAATAGCCGCTCCACGGCTCGTCTGCTAAAATAAGCTGCTTTTGGGTATAGGTCGCACCGCTGTAGTAGGCCGCAACGGCAGGCTGATATTCATAAAGGGTCATTTTCCCCTCGGGGTACATGGTTATAAAGCGGTTTGCGATATCAAGCATTCCATTTATTTCGGAAAGGCCGGTTTTGGTGGAGTCATATTTATACGTTCCCTGCGCATACTCCATAGGAGGGCACCCTTCAGAGAACCAAAGCTCCTTGCCGTATTCAAGTGCGAGCTTTTGCGCGTTTTCAGTTGATCTGCTCGTGTAGTGGCTGCCCATAACGTCAATTGCCGCCATAAGCTCCTCATCATCAAGCATATCATCAGCGCCGTTCCATGTGCAGACCTCCTCGCCTGCGACTATCTTTATCTTTGAATAATCATAGGGGCATTCCTTTTCCGCCTTAAGGCTTTTGGAAAGGTACTTTATCCAGTCATCATCGGACGCGCGCTCATTCTGCGTTGCGGAAACGTAGTCAAATTCAAGGCCGTATTTTTCATACGCGGCATCAAGCGTCTGCTTATACCACTTATACCTTGCCGCGTAAACGTCATCTGAATCCGTCACCCACTTAGGCTCGCTCCACCAAAGCATATCAAGGGTAAGGTCGGGGTTTATCTCCTTAGCATCATGCGCGAGCATAAAGCCTGCACCCCTTGTAACGTCAGCCGCCTCGTCTGCATAGCGCATCGTGGCAGGCTCGGTTCCCGATGAGGAATTTACATCACTTCCCATTTCAAGCTTTAAGTGGGTAATATGCAGCCCCTCCTCGCCGAAAAGGTGAGTAAGTATCTCCTTATAAGCCTGCGGATCTTGCGTTTTGTAATCCATAAGCAGGCGCGAGGTGTTATTGCCAGAGACCATGCCGTTGCCCTTATAGAGCATATTTTCCTTAGTATTTGCTTTAGCGCCGTCAATTGATATCTGCCTTACATCTTTTGCATTTCCCTCGGCATACACCACCCTATCGGGGGCAAGTGAGAGAGTGATCAGCGCGCTTGCGATAACTGCTGTGATACGTTTTATCAAGTTCATAGAAAAACCTCCTTTTCATTATTATAATAACACTTTAAGAGGTTATTTTCAATCTGAAATATGTATCATTTTCTTATGATTTTAGCATTGATGCCTACATTCTCTGCCTGCGGTACTGCGTAGGGGTAAGCCCCGTAAGGCGGCGAAAAAGCACACCGAAATAGTTTTGGTCATTAAAGCCTACCGAGGCGGCTATCTCGCTTATACTTTTATCGGTGGAGATGAGCTTAAGCTTTGCCTCGCTTATTCGCTTATTTGAGATATATTCAACAGGGCGCATACCCGTTGCCGCGCGGAACACCCTGCAAAAATGCTGCGCCGAAACGCCCGTTACAGAGGAAAGCTCATCAAGCGTGATATCCCTTGTGAAATTCTCATCAATAAAGCTTATCGCCTTATCGGCAATGGCGCATTTACCGCTGTTGTTAGCGCTCAAAAGCATAACTCCCCTTGCGCACAACACAAACTCATACAAAAGCACAGAGCATCTCTCACCGCCCGAAACGGGGTCTTTAGCGGCGCTCATCAAAAGAGAAAAGAGCGAGGGCAGTCTGTCAAGCGGCTTGTCGTTTATGACAAGGTATTCATCAAAGCCCATTTTTTTCATAAGCTCATCTGCATAGTCGCCCCTGAAAACGAGCCAGTTTGTTACCCAGTCACCATTTAACGGACGGTATTCGTGCGGCACGGCAGGGGCAAGGTAGAAGATGCTGTTTTCTTTTAATATGAACCTCTTGCCGCCGACGAAAAGCTCCCCCTCGCCGCGCGAGGTGATAAGGAACTGGTGAGAAACAAGCCCACCCTCGCGCAAGACCCTATATTCGGGGTCACACACACCTATCCCCGAGAGGTAGAGCGGCAGCTCGGTCTGTTTTCCCAAAACGGGGTAAACGGCATTTAACATAGCATTTCTCCTTTTCACAGTGCTTTTTTCTATTATAATACAATTCGCGGCATTTTTCAACATTTTCAGCGAATAATTTTTACTTGACAAAGCGGCAAAAAAGTGGTATAATAATTAAGTGATTTGCAGATATAGTATAGCGGTCATTACTCCAGTTTCCCAAACTGGTGATGCGGGTTCGACTCCCGTTATCTGCTCCAAAAAAAGCTACCTAAAGCAAGCTTTAGGTAGCTATTTTGGTATTATTCACTATTCATTATTCATTTTTCATTA
>JAGBNQ010000020.1 GCA_017634275.1 Ruminococcus sp.
AAGCGCTATAAGCATACTTGTGAACAGAAACAAATTTTCATATGTAACATAGTCCTGCATTTACTATCACCTCCTTGACCTTTTTGCAAGGAGCCGCCATATTCCATACTTGGAACTCGAACCGTTTCTATTATAGCACATTTATCCCGATAAGTCAACAAAGAACAAGCCATTAATTGTAAGAAATGTTAAAATTTTCGCCTGTTTGTGCAAGTTTTGTGATAATGCTTGCAATTATCAAATATTTATGATAAAATAGACTGTGTGTTTATTTTGATATTGTTTTAGTTAGGAGTGGGAATATTGCTTGAATTAAAAGGAGTAAAAAAGGATTACCCTGCCGGCGACGGGATAGTTCATGCGCTTAAGGGCATTGACCTCAGATTCAGAAGTTCTGAGTTTGTATCCATTTTAGGCCCATCGGGCTGCGGAAAAACGACAATGCTCAACATTATCGGCGGACTTGACAAGTATACAGAGGGCGACCTCATAATCAACGGCAAATCAACAAAGGACTTTAAGGACAGAGATTGGGATTCTTACAGAAACCATTCTATCGGCTTTGTTTTCCAGAGCTACAACCTTATTCCTCACCAGACGGTGCTTAGAAATGTAGAGCTTGCGCTGACACTTTCGGGCGTTTCAAAGGGTGAGAGGAGAGAAAGGGCTAAAAAGGCGCTTGAGGACGTAGGACTTGGCAATCAGCTGAGCAAGCGCCCGAGCGAGATGTCCGGCGGACAGATGCAGCGTGTTGCAATTGCAAGAGCGCTTGTAAACAACCCTGATATCATCCTTGCGGACGAACCTACGGGTGCGCTTGACACCGAAACGAGCGTTCAGGTAATGGAGATACTCAAAGAGATATCAAAAGACAGGCTAATCGTTATGGTAACGCACAACCCCGAGCTTGCCGAGAAGTATTCCTCGCGTATCATAAGAATGCTTGACGGCGAGATAAAGGACGATTCACAGCCCCTGACCGATGAGGAGATCGCCACGGAAAAGGCGCTTGATGACAAAAAGCGTGAGGAGGAAGGCAAGACGAAAAAGCCCTCAATGTCATTTGCAACGAGCTTTTCGCTGTCGCTTAAAAACCTCTTTACCAAAAAGGGAAGAACGATCCTTACATCTTTTGCAGGGAGCATAGGTATCATAGGCATTGCACTTGTTTTGTCTATCTCCGAGGGCTTTACAAACTACATTGATGAGGTTCAGGAGCAGACGCTTTCATCATATCCGCTGACCATAAGGGATTCGGAAATGGACTTATCCGACATTATGGAAACATTTATGGGGATAGATGCAAAGGAGCTTTCCCACGAAAAGGACGCGGTCTACAAAAAGAGCGCTATTTACGAGATAATAGATGCATTCAACCACTTAGAGGCTAAGGAAAATGACCTTAAGAGCTTTAAGGCATTTATTGAGGACGAGAGAGCAAAGAGCGAGGGCAAGCTTAAGGACGCGCTCAGCGGTGTTCAGTACAGCTACGGGCTTGACTTGCTTGTATACACTAAGAATGTTGACGGAAAGATAATCCATTCTGACACAAACCAGATCATGAATGAGATAATCAAAGAGCATATGGGCATTGACATGGAGGCTATGAATCAGGCAGAGAGCCAGATGATGGGCGGAATGTCCTCTATGGATATGATGTCGTCAATGGGCGGCGGAAGTCAAAGGCTTTGGAAGGAAATGCTGCCGAATGATGACGGCACGGGGATAAATGACGTGCTTAAAAGGCAGTATGACCTCGTTTACGGCGAGTGGCCTAAGAATTACAACGAGATAGTTTTGGTTCTTGATGAGAACAACGAGCTTGATGACCTCACACTCTACGCTTTGGGTCTGGAGACCAAAGAGGAAGTTGACAACATAATGAAGGCCTCGATGAAGGGCGAAGAGCTTGATATGTCGACTATGGACTCTAAGTGGAGCTACGAAGAGGTCTGCGGAATGACTTTCAAGGTGATACTCAATTCATCATGCTACAAGTATGACGAGGAAAACGGCATTTACACCGACCTGCGCGAGACTGAGGCAGGCTTGCAGTACCTCTATGACAACGGGCTTGAGCTTAAGGTATCGGGTATCATAAGGCCCGATCCCGATGCGGCGGCAACAATGCTGAATTCCGCGGCGGCATACACATCTGACCTTACAAGATATGTGGTAGGGGAGATGAAAAAGTCAGACGCTATCAAGGCGCAGCTTGACGACCAGACAAAGGACGTTATCACGGGGCTGCCCTTTAAGGATAAGGACGTGGTTTTAGACGATGCGCAGAAAACGGCTGAATTCAAGGCGGCTGTTGAAAAGCTTGACGAAAAGGGCAAGGCGCAGATGTATTTCAAGGTGATGAGTACACCCGATGATGCTACCCTTGCATCAATGGTAGAGGAGAGCATGAAGGGAATGAGCCCCGATGACATGAAGGCAGCACTTACTCAGGTAATGAGCAGCCAGATGGGAATGGGCGAGGAAGAGATAAGCGGCTATTTGGCGCAGATGAGCGAGGACGAGGTAAAAGATAGCTTTGAAAAGCTTATGGCCGAGCAGGTAAAGGCGGAATATGCGGCTAATGTAGAGAAACAGCTTTCAAAAATGACGCAGGAGCAGCTTGCGGCAGGGCTTGATGAAACTATAAAGGCGCTGACCGAGGAGCAGGGCGCGTTTCTTTATGATAACGTGCTGGAGTTTTCGACCTCGGACTATGAGAGCAACCTGCTTAAGCTTGGCTACATCGACCTTGACAAGCCGACCACGATAAACCTCTATGCATCGACCTTTGAGAACAAGGACGTTATCGAGGAGGTAATTGCCGACTACAACGACGGCAAGGACGAGGTAGACCAGATAAAGTACACCGACTACATCGGGCTTATGATGTCGAGCATTACAACTATCATAAATGCGATAACCTATGTACTTATTGCGTTTGTAGGCATTTCTCTTGTAGTTTCGTCGATAATGATAGGCGTTATAACACTTATATCCGTTCAGGAGAGAACTAAGGAGATAGGTATTCTGCGTGCTATCGGTGCATCAAAGCACGATGTTTCGAGTATGTTCAATGCGGAGACTATCATCATAGGCTTTACATCGGGCTTACTGGGCGTTGTGGTGACATACCTGCTCACTATTCCGATAAACATTATCATACACAAGCTGACAGAGCTTAACAACTTAAGCGCTTATCTGCCGATAACTGCGGCGATAATACTCATTGCAATAAGCGTTCTGCTGACACTTATCGCAGGCGTTATCCCGTCAAGAAGTGCGGCGAAGAAAGACCCTGTTGTGGCGCTGAGAACAGAATAATTTTCACACAAAGCCTGACGCGGTAAAATGCGTCGGGCTTTTATTCAATGCACAATGCACAATGCATAATGCACAATTATGGTATCGCCTTCGGCGATGTTATGTAAGTTTGCTTGCAAACTTAGCTGTCATCGAAGATAACAAGCGCCATATCGGCCTTTTACTCTTACGATATCGTCTAAATATTGACTATTTCGCAGTTCATATAAGCCCGAATGGGCATAACGCGCGCAGCGCGCACCTTAATTGTGCATTGTGCATTGTGAATTGTGCATTGAAGTTGTGCATTGTGCACCCAGCATTGTGAATTGATTTGTGCATTTCTACAAAACTAAAAGCAAAATGTATTATTTGCGCGTTTTAAAGGGATATGTTTATGAAAGGGGGAAGAAAGCCATGCAGATAACCGACACGCAGGACGATTTCAGGCAGACTGTAGAGAGATACAAAAGTGTAGTTTTTGCCTGCGCCTATTCAAGGCTTAGAAACAAAAGTGAGGCGGACGATGTTTTTCAGGAAACGTTTTTGCTCTACTACGGGAAAACGCTGAACTTTGAAAACGAGGCGGCGAGAAAGGCATGGCTCATAAGAACGGCGCTTAATCTATGCAAAAAGAAAAATTTGAGCAGCTGGGCGACGAGGGTGGAAAGGCTTGATGAGAGCGGTGAGCTTATTGATGAGGGCGCATCAGCCCTTACCAAAGAGGAAAACGAGGTTCTGGGGGCGGTGATGGAGCTTAAGGAAAAGCTGAGAGTTCCCGTATACCTTTACTACTTTTCGGGGCTTTCGATAGAGGAGATAGCGCAGACGCTCGGCATAAAAAGCGGCGCAGTTCAGGTCAGGCTCGTGAGAGCGAGGAAGGAGCTTAAAAACAAGCTGAAAGGAGAGTATTTCCATGAGTAAGGAGAATATAGAGCTTAGAGAGATAAATGACAAGCTTACACCGGGCAAAAAAGCGATAGATGAGCTTTACAAAAAAGCATTTAAAACTCAGGCAGGCGAGAAATATATAAACGCCCCCGAGGAAATATTCTTAGCCCGAGGGATAATTCCCGAGAGCGACCCTGCAAATGATACTATCCCTGCGGCGAGGGTAAAGGACAACAAGGCGGCTATTATAGCGGTAGCGGCGGTGCTGGCGCTTGCGGTAGGAACAGTCGCATTTTTAAGCGTGATAACGCGCAGAGGGTTAGAGCAGGACAGCTCTGTTACCACGACACAAAAGGCAGAAGACAACAAAACGGATATCCAAAAAAGCATTTTCGAGCTTACACCGCAGGAGGAAAAGGACGCGCTGCCGCCCTATGAGTGGATAAGCATAAAGCTTGATGAGGCTTACGAGGAATACAAGGCAAACGGGAAATATTTCAACAGACTTCCCTATATGCAGAGCTTTAAGGAGCTTGCAGGGTACAGCGAGAGCTTATCTGTATATATTGTTGATATGTACCAAAACGGCGAGCTGGAGGACTTTGAAAAGTTCTACATTGCAGATGAGGCGGTAAGCTACGGCATTTTTCACTATTACACCACAGCTATGCTTTTGCAGGACAATGCGCTTGATTATTTTTCAAAGCTTTGGGCATATGATGACGATGAGACCATTTATGATGATGAATACAAATACAGCGAGATGATAAACCACCTTGCAAGTGTTCCCGACTACAAAAATGATGCGGACTACAAAACACTTTTGGCAAAGGTAAATGAAAACCCCGAGCATATATCTAATTGCTTTACGAGGATATACAGAGCAGGGCTTATTGATGAAAAGGGGCTTGAAATAGCCTATGAGATATGCTCAGACATGGAAAAGGATCCCGACTATTTTGAAAGGCTGACAAGCCCGGAAGATGCAAAGAATTATCTTAAAGAAAACTATGAAAATATGTATTTAGACGATAATTACGGGTACTTTGCGGATACAAAGTTTATAGATGACTATGTAAAGGTTAAGCTGCAAAGATTAGGCGAATACTACACTGACAGCGGCAAGGCTTTTGATGAAAAGTATGAGCTCAACTACAAGTGCTTAAAGAAAGAGGGCATTTTCACGGTGCTTGGCAGCATTTACGGAATGTATGAAAGGGGCGAGCTTACAGACAATGAAAAGGCGGCGGCAGTTTACATTGTTGCTGATCTTTTACACTATGATCTTAATGAAAACGTAAAAAGCGCAGAATATGACGAGCAGGTGCTTGATATATTAAAAGAGAAAGCGCAGGAGCTTATGTATGATGCTGACTATTTTCAGGGGCGGTGCGGCGGAAACTACACAAACTACAGAGAAAGCGCTTTACGCAGCGGAAATGTTGACTTCTACAATAGGCTGTTTGGGGGGATAACCGAGCTTAAAAATATACAAGAGCCGAGCAGCTTTGACGGGCGGAGCTATGCTGACAAGGCAAATGTCTATGCGTATGTTGACATTGTTGCTATAGGCAGGAAAACCTTACACATCGTTATACCGAGCGAAGACGGGAGAGAGATAATAATTGACGATGCGGTATACAAAAATGTTGACAAAGAGCTTTTTGGCATGATAGTTGAGATAATCAAGGACAGGATACCACCATACGGCAGCAAGACATACGACCCCGAATACAAAAATATAACCATAACAGAAAACGGAAAGACAACGTTTATCACGGGCAGAGATCAGGCAATTGCACTGCGAGCCTACGCACTTTACGCCTATCAAAACACCTACGGCAAAGAGGTGGATACTGACAAGGTAAAGGGAACTCATATAACAGTATCGGGCGTTGGGGAGCATAATAAGGCAATATGCGAGATAATTATTCCCGATGATGAGGACTGCGTTTATGTTGGAGGGGTAAAGCTTTTTGTGAGCAAGAGCGAGATAAGCAAGCTGCTTGAAGGAATAAGGACAAGCGGTGACGGAAAGCTTGCCACGGATTACGGGTACAGCGAGCAAAAGAGCAAATAACAGAGAAAGCCGACACTTTGAAGGTGTCGGCTTTTTGTTATGAAAGGGAAACTTTAATTTTGTGTTTTAAACAATTTTCCAAAAAACCTATTTACAAATAAGAAATAATATGTTATAATAAATATAATGTATAATTCTGTCAGTAAAGGAGGGCGAGAAATGAAAAGAGCGTATTCATGGATAAATGCGTTTGTGTGCTTTTTTGTGGTGGCGCTGATTTTTGTGGCGTTCAGCTTTTCTATGCCCGACGGTAATACTGATGTGAAAAACTATGACCTAAGCGACGGCTGGGAGTATGAAAACGGTGAGGACGCCGATGTGTTAGACCCTGAGGTGAAGATAGGCGAGCCGGTTATTATCAAACGGCGGCTGAGTTCAAATGAGGCGACGGGCGCATCACTCTGCTTTCAGACGAGCAACCTTTTTATGGATATAAGGCTTGATGATGATACGATCTATTCATTCCACCCGACGCTGAGCGCTATTGAGGGAAAATATTACGGCGACCTTATACACTTTGTCAATATCCCGTTCTTTGAGGGGGAGAGGACGCTTTACATCGAATACACGGCACTTGTTGACACATCATACACAAGCTTTAGAGAGATGAAACTGCAAAGCTCAAGGGAATATGAGTATGATATACTTAAGGAGAACCTTTCAAAGTTTCTTATAAGTGCAGTGGTCGTCATATTCGGAATATTTATCGTGCTTTTCGGGATCGTCTTTGACAAGGACGTTATCCACAGGGCGGAAACTACCTCGCTCGGCGCTTTTGCGATAATCATGGGCGTGTGGACGAATGCAGGGTCAATGGTCATTCAGTCGCTTACAGATGACTCATCGTTTGCAAGGCTGCTTGAATACACGGCGCTCATGCTTTTGCCCGTGCCGATACTCATTTTTGTGGCGGCATTTACCAAGTCGCTTGACAAGTGGCTGTTCAGGCTCCCTCTCGGGGCGGTGCTGTGCAATTTTTTGCTGATATACACGCTTGTACTGTCGGGGGTATGTGATTATCACGACCTTCTGCTGTCAGTTCACGCGCTGCTCGTGGTTTGCGTAACAGTTTCCGTGATAATGCTCGTGCATGGGGTCAAAAATCACATACGCAGCTTTAACAAGAGCCTTGTGCTTGCATTTTTGGTGCTGTTTATATCGGGCGCTGTCGATCTTGTGAGGTACTACACCCATGCTGACCTTGATGTGGCGCGCTTTTCAAGAATAGGCATTTCGGTTTTTATTGCCGTTTTCTCGGTCTATGAGCTGAGGCAGCTCTTTGACCTGACGAGAAAGGGAATGGAAATGGAGGTGCTTGACAAGCTTGCGCACACAGACGGGCTGACGGGGCTTTTAAACAGAAATGCCTTAGAGGAGTATGAGGACAGGCTTACAAAGAGCGGCAGTGGAAATTACGTTTTCGTTCAGCTTGACATAAACGGGCTTAAGGGGATAAATGACACCTACGGCCACGCGGCAGGAGATATTCACATAACCGCTGCGGCGGATATAATAGTTGAGAGCTTTGGCGCTGATGCAAAGGTTTTCAGAATGGGCGGAGATGAATTTTTGATAGTGCTTGAGGGGGAGAATGCGCTCAGTGTCTGCGACAAGGGGATAAAGGCTATGACAGAGCTTGAGGAGGAATACAACAAAACTGTTGACCATGACAAGCGCTTGCAGATAGCCTACGGCTTTGCGGAATACGAGGGCTCGACCCACGACCCCGAGGAGGCCGAGCGCGTAGCGGATATGAGAATGTACGAATGCAAGACGAAAATGAAGGCCGCACCTGCGAATGCGTAGGGTAAACAGAATAAATCAGCCCGACGGTTTTATTATAAAACCGTCGGGCTTTTATATTTCAGAATTTAAGGTGAGTTGAAAAGTCGATTATTTCGTCGATAGTAGAATCCATATCGATCGCGAATATTTCCACTTTGAAACCGATATTATTGGTTACTGCTATATAGCCTATTGACGAATCTGTCTTTTCATCACATATCATCATATCGTTTTGCGCATCATATCTGTAGTGGGATAGTAATTCTTCCTTGTCATCGCTTAATGTGTTTGACAAACGGGCATACGTTTCCTCATAGATCTTCTCGGCCGAGTCATAAGCGCCCGATGACATATCAACACATATCCCCATAGGCTTTCCGTTATATGTATAATAGATATAATAGCAGCCATAGTACGCTGTGATACAGTTTTGTTTGACCTGATCGTCAATTTCGGGGATATAGTTTATTCCGTCAGCATTTCTGTCCTTATAAAACTTAGTTACATAAACAGAATCAAGAAATTCATCGGCTGTATCATAATTTTCCGATCTGTTGATAAGCTCCTCCTCGCTCAAAGACGATGAGCTTTCCTCCTGCTCTTGCGGCGGCGCACTGTCGCTAAGTGAGGAGGCTGTAGATGCATTAGCGGAGCTATCAGCAGGCGTGCTGCTGCTGTTATCATTATCTGATGTCGAGCAGGAGCAAAGGGCAAGGGAAAGCAGCAGGGGGAAAAGTAAATGCTTAGTTTTCATATTTATAGACCTCTTTTTTAAGCCTTTTTACTTTTGTGAGCGCAGTAGGATAAATTGGAGGTTGGCGCTCCAATGCACAATGCACAATGCACAATTATTGTATCGCCTTCGGCGATGATATGGCCATTCGGCCGTTCGCCCCCACGATATCGCCTATAATTAGCATTTTAGCTACCCATATAAGCCCGATATGGGGCTTGTCAGCAAAGCTGACAGCTAAGTTTTGCAAAGCAAAACTTCCAGTCCGTCGGCGCGAGCCGACACCTCAACCCAGCATTGTGCATTATGCATTGTGCATTGAAACAAACTCCAATTTATCTTAGAAACTCTTTTGTAAAAAGGGATATATTTTTGCTATATTATAGCACGCAGGCGGTTATTTGTCAATAGTTTCACAATTACTTACGTTGATCGTAATGGCTATTTGGAAAGGCTGTTTTCTATCTCGGCAACTATCTCGCTCATTTTCATGTTAAGGGCGAGCGATATGCGGTAGAGCGTTTCAAGGGTCGGCTTTCTGTCGCCGCGCTCTATCGCGCTCAGATGTGTTCGGCCTATTCCTGCAAGGCCGCTCATCACCTCCTGAGAAATGTTCTTTTTACGTCTGAGCCTTGATATTGACTCACCTACTATTTTAGCATCAAGCAGCTGTTCATTCATTGCTATCACCTCAAGTATAGCATACACTTTTTTGAGGGATATTATGAATACATATGTTGACATTTGAATACATTTGTGTTATAATTTTAGCTGGAGGGATAGATATGTATTGTAAATACTGCGGCGCTGTCCGTGACCCGTATCTTAAGTTTTGTACTAAGTGCGGCAGAGATCAGCAAAATGATTATGTAGGCTCTAATATACATTGCAAGTTCTGCGGAGAAATAATAACGGAAAATCAGCAATACTGCCACAACTGCGGCAGGGAGCAAAATCTCCTCGAGCAGACGGCTGACGGGCTTGTGGCATATAATTACAAGGAAAACAAGCTGCCCGTTATTATCACGCTGATTCTTTGCACGGCTATGATAATAGCGCCTTTTATAAAAATGCTTTATTTTGACTTTACGATGCTCGATATTGATAAAAAGGCAGGGTTTTCGTTTATAGGCATTTCTGAGATAGGCTCTGACATAACCGCCAAAAACATTTCGGGCAACAAAGACCTTGAAAGTGACGAGGCTAAAAGTCATTACCCTATGGATAAGCTTGATGAGAAATATGATATCGACCTTTCCTCATCAAAGCTCAAATCGGTAGATATGTCGCCTGCTATCGTTACGGTCATAACCGTTTTCTACATTCTGACTGTGCTTGCATATTTCGCGGCACTTATCGCACTTGTTGTCGCCTTTGCGCAGCTTGCGCCGAATGACAGCGATGACAACAGACTTTATAGCTGCGCGAGGTCGTCCTCAGCACTTGTGCTGCTTGGGAACCTGTTACAGCTTATATTTGCGATAATTATCAACCGCTCATTTATTTCCGTGCTTGAGAGCATGAAAGATGACGGCGCGGATATCAAGGCAGACGCGCTTATCGGCATATCGCCTTTATTTGTGGTTTTCTGCATTCTTGCGGTGATAGCATATGTTGTGAGCAGTATGTTTTTAAAACGAAATCAGAAATATTACAAGGTGAAGTATTTCGGGAGAAAGGCAAACAGAAAGGCAGGTATGTAAAATGACGGCAGAAAACGTAGGTGCATATATTAATATACTGTTGCTTGTTTGTGTTCCGATATTTTGTTTCGGGGCGGTGCTTGCGCTTATCTCTATAGATAAGTACATTCAGAAAACAGAAAAGCATTTAGAGGAAATATCAAAAAACATAGCTTATATTACGCAAAGGCAGGTTGAAGGCAATATTAGGGTGAATAATGACAGACCATGGTAAGGGGACAATGATGACACTATGAGTATATCAGCTTGATAATGTCAGCAGCTTATCAGGCATACAACTCTTAACGATTTGTAAAGACTATTGCAAATAACAAAAGGATATGATATAATATAATCAGCACCCGAAAAGAAGTGGGTGCTGATTGTTTTTTGATTTAAGGAGAAAGCCTATGTCTTATGAAAAGATACTTGTCCTCGATTTCGGGGGGCAATACAATCAGCTTATCGCAAGGCGCGTGCGTGACAACAACGTTTACGCCGAGATAAAAAGCTTTGAGACTCCGCTTGACGAGATAAAGGCGGAGGGGTACAAGGGCATTATCTTTACGGGGGGGCCGAACTCTGTCTATGACGAAAGCTCGCCGCATTACACTAAGGACATTTTGTCTTTAGGCGTGCCCGTGCTCGGGATATGCTACGGCGCTCAGCTTATGGCGTGGATGTGCGGAGGTAAGGTAGAAAGCTGCGTTAAAAGCGAATACGGCAAGATAGAGATAGAAAACACAAAGAGAGAGAGTTTGCTGTTTAAAGGCGTTGATCAAAAGAGCGTAGTATGGATGAGCCATACCGACTTTATAGCAAAAGCGCCCGAGGGGTTTGAGATAACCTCACATTCCGAGGACTGCCCATGTGCGTCAATGGAGAATGCAGAGAAAAAGCTGTATGCTGTTCAGTTCCACCCGGAGGTGACGCACTCACAGTTTGGCAAGCAGTTTTTACACAACTTCCTTTTTGAGGTATGCGAGTGCAAGGGCGACTGGGTAATGGACGACTTTATCGAGAGGACAGTTGAGAGCTTAAGAGAGCAGATAGGTGACAAAAAGGTAGTTTTAGGGCTTTCGGGCGGAGTTGATTCGTCTGTTGCGGCAGGGCTTTTGAGCCGCGCTGTCGGCAAGCAGCTGACCTGCGTATTTGTAGACCAGGGGCTTATGAGAAAGGACGAGGGCGACTTTGTTGAGCAGACCTTTACGCGCCTTTTTGACATGAATTTTGTAAGGGTCAACTGCGGCGATCAGTTTATCAGCAAGCTTAAGGGCATAACAGACCCCGAGCAGAAAAGAAAGACCATAGGCTCGGAATTCTACAAGGTTTTCTGGGACGAGATAAGAAAGCAGGCCGAGGGCGGTTTCTTTGCTCAGGGAACGATCTACCCTGACAGGATAGAGAGCGGCAAGGGCGATGCTGCCACGATAAAGACCCACCACAATCAGGTAAAAATGCCCGAGGACATAACCTTTGACGGCGTAATAGAGCCGCTTGGCGACCTTTTCAAGGACGAGGTAAGGAGAGTTGGCGAAAAGCTCGGCATACCTAAAGAGCTTGTATGGAGGCAGCCATTCCCGGGCCCCGGGCTGGGTGTTCGCATAATAGGCGAGATAACGAAAGAAAAGATAAAGGTCCTTCAGGAGGCAGACGCGGTATTCCGTGACGAGATAAGAAAGAGCGGTATTGAGGACAGCTTAAGCCAGTTCTTTGCGGTTCTGCCCGATGTTCAGACGGTAGGCGTTATGGGCGACCACCGCACCTACGATCATCTCATAGCCATTCGCGCAGTAACGACCGATGACTTTATGACCGCCGACTGGGCGAAGATCCCCTACGATGTTTTAGCGCGCGTTTCCAACCGCCTGACCAACGAGGTGGAACACGTTAACAGGGTAGTGTATGATATTACCTCAAAACCGCCGGGGACGGTGGAGTGGGAATGATAAACCGGAGAAAGTAGGAGAAAGTTGGATGTTACCAACAGTAGATGAAGCACTAAAAGAATTGACGATAGCAGGTCAGCTTAACCCGGGTCCATGGGTCAAGCATTCAATGAACGTTGGAGTTGCCGCCAGGAATATTGCAGAAAAGATACCCGGCATGGATCCGACAAAAGCCTATATTTTAGGACTTTTGCATGATATCGGGCGAAGAGTCGGCATTGTAGATATCCCGACACATGTCTATGAGGGTTACAAATACTGCATGGAGAAAGGCTGGGATGAGGCTGCTAGAATATGTATGACACATTCTTATCTCCTGATGCAGGAAGAATTCCAATATGAGCCTGATCGTGAAGATGAGAAGGCGATCAAGGCATATATCATGGAATGCACGGCTGATGATTACGATAAGCTGATCCAGATATGTGATTCACTTGCAGTGGATTATGGATTTGTAATCCTTGAAAAGCGTTTTGTAGACGTCACAAGAAGATATGGAATCATGGAAGGCTACATAAAAGGTTGGGAAGTGGCTTTTGGCATCAAGGAATATTTTGAAGAACGGATGGGATGTTGTATTTATGATGTCCTTCCGGATATAGGAAAAACAACATTGCTCACGCCAAAGCCATGGAGTCCGCCTGAAAAGATAAGAGCTATCTGATTCAATTTACGAATCGGATAGCTCTTTTAGTTTATTACATTATCCAGATAATGTTGATGGCTTCCGTCTTGCGGAATATGGTGACAGATACATTTCTTCACGCAGATCACCTGCCTAAATATCTTTTTTGTATTATAGCATATTTGTTTAGAGAGCGTCAAGGGATATTTGACAAAAAGTTTAAATAATTTGTTAGAAAGAGGTTGACAAAAGCAAATTTGCTTAGCATCGGGCAAAATCCGTGGAGTGGGAATAACCCCACCCTCCCACCGATCATAACTGCAAGTGTGCGGCTTTGTTTCAATTGAGCGGTCAAATGAAAAATAATAAAATAGTCTCCGTCTGTGGCTGATGCTATAGTCGGGGGCTTTTTGTTTGGGGATAATGCTGTTTATTATTCCGATTTGTGATATTGCACAAAAAGCAGGCGTGCTTTTTGTGATAAATGACAATATAAAAAATCCCGTTTTGTTGCAGATTTGTAGCATATCGTGTGGTATAATATCATTGTTAATGATTATATTAGGAGTGAAATGCAATGGCAGGTTCAAAAAACTTTTGGAGACCCGTGGCTATCGCGGCGATATGTGTGATCGCGGCTGAAAGTGTGTGCTACGGAATGGGGCTTGGGTGGAAGGATAAGGATAACACCTCCTCCGACAGCAGGAGCGAGAGCAGCTCTGTGACGGAAACTACTACCACCACAACAACAACTACAACTGCGGCTGAAAAAACACCTGCGGCTGAGGAAAGCTCTGCAGCAGATGAACCAAAGAACGATGAGCAAGGCAGCAACGAGGCGGTGCTTGATCTGTGGACGGAGGACGCGCCTGCAAAGGTCAAGTTTATAGAGTATATGAACGCTATAACAGTCGAGGGCAGCGAGGATTATATTCCGCCCGAGGACAGGATAGCCGTTTTTGACCTTGACGGCACGCTTTTCTGCGAGACTGACCCCAACTATTTTGACTACACGCTTTTAAAATACCGCGTGCTTGAAGACCCCGATTACAAGGACAAGGCAAGCGAATTTGAAAAGGAGACCGCCGAAAAGATAAAGAAACAGAACGAAACCGGCGAGAGCTTTAAGGGGCTTGAAACTGACCACGGCAAGGCTGTGGCATCGGCATTCTCGGGAATGACTATTGACGAGTTCAATGACTACATTCAGGAATTTAAAAAGCAGCCCATGCCGAGCTACGAGGGCATGAACCGCGGCGAGGGCTTTTACAAGCCTATGCTTGAAGTGGTTGATTACCTTAAGGACAATGATTTTACCGTTTATGTTGTCAGCGGAACTGACAGATTTATCGTTCGCGGAATTTGCTATGATTCAGAGCTTGAGCTGCCCAATTCGCAGATCATCGGCTCTGATGAGAGCGTTGTAGCACCCGACCAGGGCGATACCGACGGGCTTGATTATGTTTATGATGATAACGATAAGCTCGTTCTTGGCGGTGAATTTATCATCAAAAACCTTAAGATGAACAAGGTAACGGTCATCAATCAGGAGATAGGTCAGCAGCCCGTTCTTTCCTTTGGAAACAGCTCGGGTGATGCGAGCATGGCAGAGTATGTAACAAGCGGCAACAAGTACAAGAGCCTTGCATTTATGCTTTGCTGCGATGATACAGAGCGTGAAAACGGCAACGAAGAAAAGGCGCAGAAGATGTATGACCTCTGCGAAGAGTTTGACTGGGTGCCCGTATCAATGAAAAATGACTGGACGACCATTTACGGCGACGGCGTAACATACAAGAAAGGATGATTTTTATGGCAAATAAAGCAAGTGCGGCAGCGGCCGCTATATCGGTAGTGAGTTTATGTATATCGGCAGTAAGTATGGGGTATGCAGCAAAGCTTAAGGCTGACATTGATGACAGCAGCAGTAAAAGTGAGAGCAGCTCGGTAGCTGCTGTGGAAGAATCAAGCTCTGCCTTAGAAAGCACAGCGGAGGAATGCAGCGCTGATGATTCAAGCGCTGATGCGGCAGAAGATGAAGGCATAGAGCAGTATGTAATGTATATCGGCACTAACGACAAGGACACCTACAAGCCCGAGCATACAAAGGAAGAGGCACTGCAAATAGTTGATGAGATATGCCTTAAATACTTTGACGGCTACACCTTACAGGACGCTACAGGCTCATGGAAGGACGAAAAGGACGTTATAACCCACGAATACACGATAGTCTGCTATTTTGACGGCGCTGACAAGGAGACTGTTTACAAGGCAGCGGACGATGTTATTGCAGCGCTCAATCAGAACACGGTTCTTATTGAGAGCGATGATATCCAAATGGAGTATTATTCATCGGGGAACTGAATGTAAGATAAAATTGGAATTTGCAGAGATGTTAAAGGGGGCATTCCGAAGGGGTTTGGGGGCGACCGGAAAGCCCCCAACAAGCCGCCCAAAGGCGGCTTGCCCCCTCGGAGCGCTGAACAAAGCCTAAGACTATCGCTCGGGAGGGGCTCTACCTAACCCCCCAGCCCCCTTCCCTTCAAAGGGAAGGGGGAGTTACAAACTCCAATTTGCCGCTCTTGTCAGGGCGGCTTTTTTGTATGATGTGAATTGTAAACAATTTGTGAAGTGCTTGACAAGATAAGATGAATGTGATATACTGTAATGCTACACCGATGTTGGCAAAAAGAGAGAATGATAAAAGAGAAGAAATATGGAGGGGAAGAGTATGAATTACGATCAGCTTATTTTTTCAGAGCTTAGGCTCTTAACTGTCAAAATGGGCGAGGGTTCGCCCGATGATGCGGCGCTTATCAAGGCCGTAACGGTAAATGAAGAACTGCTCGCTTTAGGGTATACGCTTTCCCCTAAGGATATAGCGCTGCTTTCACTTTCGCCGAGCATTGATACGCTTGCAAAAAGGGTGAGAGAATATGTGGGCGATGTCAAGGCTGAGCCTATGTACCCCGATTTCCCGAATCAGGTTATGAAAATGGACGAGGCAACCTTTCGTTTTCATCAGATGATACATTACCTTTCTACCTACGGGGTGGAGGAGCTGTTCGGCGCAAAGGTCAAAAAGGGCTGGCTGCCCGAAACGGAAAAGACCGAAAAGACCGAGGCTGATGACAAGCTCTTAGCCGCTAAGGTGGTAGAGCTTATCGACGAAAAGCAAAGGTATATTATACCCTTTAAGAAAATACTTACCCGAACCGAGCGCATGGACGATAAGCAGCGCCTTATCATAAGAGAGTGCGCCGAAAGGCTGCCTGCTAAGGAGATAATAAGCATAAATGTTACCTTCAAGCAGAATTTGCTTGATCTGTTCAATGCCGTGTTTACCTCCGAGAGGATATCGTCTGAAAACAAAATAAAATATCTGCACGCTATGTGCCAGCATACGGGCGATGTGCTTAAGTGTACCGACTACGCGCTCACAAGGGCAAAATACCATTTCAGAACATCGCAGAAAAAGCTGCTCGTTAAGCTTATTGAGAGCTACCCTGTCGAGGACTTAAGGGAGAACCTTATCCTCTCAAACAAAAAGAGCGAGCGCTGCGAGCTGATGCTCAGGTTTATGGACTACAACACCTACTCGCGCAGCGGTGAGCATAAAAAGGCCGTAAGGGAGCTTAGAAACGGCCAGCTGAGGTCATGGGAGTCAAAGGCTAAGGCGCTTGTTGAGTTTGGTGACGCTAAGGCGCTTGATTTCTACGCGGCGCGCCCGGGTATGATGCTTAGGAGCCTTACATATCTGCTCAGAAACGGCTACAAGGCTGATGATGTCTACAAGGCGCTCGCGCCGAAGGCAAAGAGCCTTAAAACGCAGACGCTTATGAGCCTTATGAGCTTTTTCTCGCGCCCTGAGCTGAGTGGGCTTGATGATAAGAGATATCAGGAATCGCTCATTATCAACATAATGATAAGCTCGCTTTTAAAGTCGCGGCTTTTTGCTAACAGAACACCGCTATGGGGCAAAAAGGTGTATGTTGACTGCAAGGACTATGACCTTGACCAGTCGGCAATAAGAATAAATGACAGATCGGCCGAGGGAGGATATATCCGCTCGGGGCTTGCATATAAGATACCCGATGAGGTCAAGCGGCTGCGTTTCTTTATCTACTGGAATGACAAAGAGCGCGTTGACGTTGACCTGCACGCATCAGCAAGGCTTTGTGACGGCAGCTATGAAAACATAGGCTGGAATGCCAATTTCAAGAACAGCACACTTGTATTCAGCGGCGATATCACTCATTCCGATGCGGCGGAGTTTATCGACATCGACCTTGAAAATGGGAGGGACTTAGTTGATACGGTAGGTGTCAACATAAACCTTTTCTCGGGCTATAACACCTTTAAGGAGATAGATGAGTGCTTTGTGGGCGCTATGGCTGTCAGCAAAACGGGCGAGGAGGTCAAGCTCTATGACCCGAAAAACTGTTTCTTCAGCCATTACCTTAAGGGAAACTACAGAAAAATAAACTACGGCTATGTAGACGTTGCAAACCGCGTTATCGTCTTTGACGGCATTGCGGACAAGGCAGACGGCTACTATAACGTGGTCATGCGCAATAACGGCTTTTCGCTTAAGAATTACCTTGATATCCTCTTTGAGGCGCAAATGTCAACGGTGGTAGATGACCCTGCAAGGGCAAACGTTATCCTCGTTATGGGCAAGCCCGAGGATAAAAAGCAGCTAAGCCTTATTGACAACAACTTCTTTATGGAGTAAAATAGAATAAAAAAACGGCAGGCGTTGCCGCGCCCTCTGGACAGCATACTTTTAGTAACTTTTTCCGTTTGGAAAAACGTTTTGTTGGCGCGGATATGAGAGCTGTCAGGCTGCCTGCCTGGATATTCCCGGGCGTGAACGTACCTTTAGCAGCATACTTTTAATAAACGGGTCAATTTATTAACGGTACGTTTTGTTCGCTGCAAGATAGCCCGGGAAAGCTGCAAGCGTTGGCCTTAAACCGCGCAAAAGGCGCGATAGTGACTTACTTTTGATGGGATTTATATAGCGAGCGGCTATAGGCCGCCGCTGAGTATTATGGTTTAAGGTTACAGTTCGTCACGAAATGGCTTGCAAAAAGATATACAAGCGTTCTGCGCGCTCTGTCAGCCAACCGATAAGGCGATGACTTACTTTTATCACCATTTTTATTTGGGGGTGCGCAGATGTCGGTCATCAGATAGCTTGTATAACAAAAAGTGATAAGCGTTCACGAGGTTTTCCTTCAGGGAAACAGATGACTTCCTTTTAACACCGACTGTTAATCGTGCGCCTCGTGAGTTAGTCATCGGGTTGCTTTTCACACCTTAAAAATTATGCCGAGGGCTTTATGCTCTCGGCCTTTTGTTTTTTAAAAGTGCGTGTTGGGATAGTGATGCGCTCAAAGCTGTAGTAAAAAACACCGCGCTTAAAGCACGGTGTTTTGTGATATTTACTTGACCATATTTTTCGGCGCCACTACAGCCTCGGCTGCGGGCTGCTTTTTCGCTTTTATCTGAGCAAGAGCCTTCTCGTTGCCGACCTTGATATGAGCCTCACCGAGCTTGGTCATAAGCCCTTTGCCGTTCTTTACAGATGCGGCATTTATAAGATCCTCAACAGAATTATCCTTCATCATTCTCTTGAAGTCCTCACGATTCAAGATGTTTTTTGTGCAATCCACGATATTCTGATTGAACTTGCTTGTGTTCTCAATCTTCTTGATCTCGCCATTTTTGATCATCTGCTCATATTTGTTGTTGATAGTCTTGATAGCGATGAGCCTTGCAATGCTTGATGCAGCTTTATTCTGCGCAAACATAGCTGCCATTGCGTTTTCTGCATAAGTATGATCGCCTATCGGCATAGGTGCTGTCTGCTTAAGAGAATCAAGAGTATTCTTGTAGAGGTTGTCAAAGTCTTTCTTGTTATCAGCGTTTCTCTCGATAGAATCACGCTGAAATTCAGCAATCATATATTTTTCGATAAGCTCGGGAGCAATGCTCTTTGCTAAGTTTTGCATATCAAAAGCGCCCTTGTAACGATCCTTACCCATATCAGAGCTGGGCTCCCAGCCCTTCTTGTTGATATTGTCCTTAGCAACCTTCTTGCGGTAAGCAACACTTGCCTTGAAAACTTCAAGAGCGGCCTCCTGATACGCGGGGTCATCGTTTATATTTCCGCCGTTTTTGTAGTCAAAATTATCAGCAAGCTCCTTAAGTTTCATCGTCTTTTCTCTTAAGGCTATTATCTCGGTGCTGTCCTGATGGCCTGACTGGAAAATGCTCTTAGGCTGAGAATTGAGCAGCTTGATGCTATCCTTTATCGGGTCGATAGTCGCAAGCTTTTTATCATATGCGTTGCTGAGCGCCATAGTTTCATCAGCAAGCTTTTTGTATTCGGGGTCATTAGCTATAGGCCCCTTGTTGTGGTCATATTCATCATTAAGCTTTATAAGCGTTTCAAATTTTGGCCTTAGCTCTGCGGCATATTCGTCCTCAAATTCGCCTTCCTTAAGCTCTGCCTGCGCATTGTTTATCTTTATGAGCTTTTCGGTAAAGAACTTTGAGTTCCTAAGGCATACGGCCTTGCTAACATTTATGCCTGCGTTCTTTTTGTTTTCAATATAGAGGGGGTCATTTTCCATAACGGTCTTGGGCAGTTTGCTGTCAATATCGACCTTATCGGAAAGGTTTTCAAGCTTGAGAGACTCGGCATTATCTATAGCCTTTTTCATTTCATCGGGGGTCTTGGCATCGATCATTGCCTTGTATTCGGGAAGCTCCCTGATATGCCCGATAAAAAGATCCTTGACCTTCTGCTTGCCGTCCGGCTCATTGAGCATTAAGGATATCGGTGAAATATAGGTCTTCTGTACAACATCAAGCGTTTGCTGGAACTGCCCCGATGCTGCATTGAGATATACCATTCCCTCCTCGGTAGGGGTCCTGTTATCTTCCTTTTTAAGCCTTGAGCCATAATGGGTAAAGTATTCTGAAACATCGTCCTCATATTTTCCAAGCGGTGCGGAAATGCTGTCCTTATACTCGTTTGAGATATTCTTTATGGTATCTGTTACCTGTGTGCCGATATCAAGGCCATATGTACCGGAGGATGCGAGCATCTTGTTAAACATCATTTCCTCAACAAGTTTTTTGCGCTCGTCACTTCCTGCCTCGGGCGGATCCTTAAGCAGGCGGTTCTTTATTTCATTGCTCTTGTCAACTGAATGAATATATTCAGATGAAGCATTGTACCTGATCTTATCATTTTCGGTGAACATATCGCCTACACCGAACTTGTTGTCTTTGATAAGGTCATTGACAATGAGCCTCATTTCATGAGCAGGGCTTTCACAAACAGAACTGCCGTTGAGCTCGATTTCGGCAAGGTTAGCCTTCTTTGCCTGCTCGGCAACGTTTTTGATGTACTTATCGACAAGTGTATGGTCGCCATTGGCATAAGCATCAAGAGCTGTCTTTGCCTGCTTTCTCGAATCTACCATTATATCCGAGAAACCTCTTACACGAGCTTCATCAGCGCAGATGTTCATGTAGAGGAAGCCCTGGTTGAAGGTCTCTATATCACCGCCCGGGCTTGAAGCTGTTCTTGACTTTTTGAAATCATATTTATCCTTGTCCATACCTGCGCCCATAGCCACCAAAGCGACCATTTCGGGTGTCATACCCTCGGGCACGGGGAGCTTTATGCTGTTATACTCATCAGCTACCTTGGGGTCAAAAAAATACAGAGAGTTATCATTACCGGGTTCACCGGCTTCGATAGTTCCTTCAGGACCGAAGGTGTTAAGTATTCGCTGTTTTCTCCAATCTCTGTCGGTCATATTTTCGGTACGTTCTTTTTTAGGCATATTAAATTCCTCCCTAAAATTTGTGGTTTCATAAGTAATACCCCAACATCGGCAGTTTGGGTGCAAGAATATAAATTATTTAGAATATTATTTTTCAGCAGCAGGATAAATTGGAATTTGTGGAGTTGTTGGGGCGACACCCCGAAGGGGGTACGGGGGCGACCGGAAAGCCCCCCGAAAAGCCCCTCGGAGCGATGAACAAAGCCTTAGCTCTACGCTCGGAATGGCTCTACCTAACCCCCCAGCCCCCTTCCCTTCAAAGGGAAGGGGGAGCGACAAACTCCAATTTATCTCGGGAACACTTTTGTAAAACGGGCTTTTTGGTCAAAAATAGGTATCTGCCGCGCGAAAAGCGTTTTGCTAACCGCGCGGTGATACCTTGAATGGTTTTATTTCTCCCTTACCGCCTGCGCCTGTCAAGCCCCTTTTGACGGTAGTATGCGGCCTTGTCCTTATACATAAGCTTATCCGCCGCCTGATAGAGCCCCTCTGTGGAAAGCCCCTCATTTTCAGCCTTGCAGGCTATGCCTACCGAGAGGTTTATCTCATCTATCTTTTCTCCCTTGTAGCTTACGGCGGCCTTTTTCATGAAAATTACCTTTTGCTCGATATCCTCTCTGTTTCCGTAAGTGAAAAGTGCAAACTCATCGCCGCCCATTCTTGCTATCACGACATTCTGCCCGAAAGTCTGCCTGGCAAGCACGGGAACTGCGCTTATCATTTCATCACCTGCCGAGTGGCCGAGCGTGTCATTAGTTTCCTTAAGGCCGTTTACATCTATTACGGCTATGCAGAGGTTATCCTTCTGCTCCTTTGGGTCACTTAGCTTTTCAAGGAAATATTTTCTGTTGTATGCGCCCGTCATATCATCGATATACACCTGCAAGCGCGTTATCCTGTAGTAATATTCGTTGCTTAGCGCAAGAACCTGCGCCGAGACCGAGTCGGTCAAAAACAGCACGGGAAAGCGCGTCATAAAGTTCTCGGTATAGAGATATCTTATATTTGCACTGAGCGGCGTGTAGAAAAGAACGACTATCAGTATAGTGAAGTAGGCGTTCATTGCAAAGCCTATCTTAAGCCCGAAAAGGCTTATGGAAAAAAGCGGTATCAGCAAAAGCCATAGTGCCGCAAAGCCCTCGTTGCCGCCCGAGATAGGGAAAACGGTAAACACGCCCGTGAGCAGAAACGCCATTATCATGGTAGATGCCTTAGTCTTTTTGAACACCCCCGCAAGCACGCCCGTGAGCGCAAAGCCGCCAACAAGGATAAGCGAGGTTATCGTCATAAGGGTAGAGTGCCGCATAATATTCATCACAAGCATAGCCCCTGCCGACAGGCAGACTACTGCCGACATAGCCACGTTTTTATGCAGCTGCCGCATATTTTTTTCATTGACACTCATAGTGAGTATCTTAAAGATGTGTTTTAGTTTATTCATATGTCACCCCAATTTACGAAATGCATATTGTTATAAATGATTATATCACATTTTACAGTATTAGTCAATTGTACCCTGCAATAAAGCTACAGCAGCAAAAAAACATCGGCAAAGCAAAAGCCATGCCGATGTATATATTACAAATTATGATTTGCTTATCCCTTTGGCTCATCAAATAATCAGCGTAAAGCCCTCGCAAAGCTGTGAGCATTCGTTCACAGCTGGCTCGGGGGAGAGAGGGGGGAGGGCGTTGCCCTCGTTACCGACCCATCGGGGCTTTGCCCCGAACCCCATTATCTATGGCGTTTTAGTTGGTGTTTCAAGTATATAACCATATTCCTTAATGCAAGGGACGAAAAACGTCGCGGCCGATATTCTTCTTGCAGTTTTTGCAGTAGCCGTTGATGAGCTTGTTATTGCCGTATTTTATATTGACAGGTCTTACAAAAACGGGACCGCCGCAATCAGGGCACTGTATTCCGGGCATTTTTATGGTATAGATAGCGTCGGCAATATCTTTGATGCTGCCGCTGAAATCCTTGATAGATGCAATTCCGCCTGCTATGCCTGCAAGTGCATCAAGAGGTATATCCATATCCTCTTGTGCTGCAAGCTGTATCAGCTCCTCATTTGTTTTGCAGGCCAGAACCTTTTCTGCCTGCTCGGGGGTCAAGTCCTTGATGTACTCTTCCAAATCAATATTTGCCATAATGCTTTCCTCCTTGTGTGGTATGATTTTTATTGTGACTACATTATAGCATATCCCCTGCAACAAAACCGCTACAAATCAGCACTATTTACGCGCACATATTTTACAGAGCTTTTTGCGCTCGTTTGTGTAAATTGACTGCGTTTACTTAGCCTGACAGCCTTTCAAGTTCACGGGCAAAAAGCTCCTGATATTCCTGCTCCTCATCAGCTGCGGTGTTGTGATAGCTTGCTATTTCCTCATCGCTCATTATCCTCGCCGAGATAAATCTGAGCTTATCCGCCGCTTTCTGCGTTTTTATTACCGTCTGTATATATTCATTGCCAAGCTTTAAAAGCGCAAGGGCGACAGAGCCTTCAAGCCTTCCGCTTGTGATGATGCCGAATGTGTCATATAAAGTGTCATTTGCAACAGGCCCTGTGATGACATCAAACTGTGAAAGGCCGTCGGGTTTGAAATTGCGGTTTGAAAAGATGCAGTCAAACCACTCCTCATTTCTTTCAAGCCGCTTGATAACAAGCCCTGTCGTGTCAAGCTCGTATTTATTGATGTATGTGTCAAAGCCCCTTTGACTTCGTGCCCAGCGTTTAACAAACTGCTCATCGGGCGACAGATAAAAGCCCTGCCCGAAATCGGCATTTTTTCTGCCAAAATGTATATCGGGGTGGGGGAGCTTATAAAAGCCCACATGGTAAAGTGTAAGTGTATCATTATTCATAAGCCTTGCTCCGTTTTAAAAAGTGTTACACATATTATATCACATATCATTTGTCATTGCAAGGTAAAAAGAAAAAGCCGTCAGGGATATCCCCTGACGGCGCATAAGTTTCAGATCAGAATATCTGCCCGGGCAGCTTTAGCTTTTCCTTTTTGGGGAAGGCCTTGTCAAATCTTTCAGTGTCCTCGTCATTGACATAATATGCCGCAGGCGTCTGATAAACGCCCGTTACCCCGTCAAGACAGCCCTTTCTAAGCTCCTTGCAAAGGAAAAATGACTGGTCGGAATCCTTCGGCATATCGTGATACCTTATCCCAAAATTTCCTGCATAGTCAAAGCCGCATTTTGAGTAAAAGGCGATATTGCCCTCAAACAGCACCGCCCCGAAACCGAGCGCTGATGCCTTTTCTAACGAATAGTCAAGCAGCATCTTGCCATAGCCCTGCCGCTGAAGTGAGGGGGTTATGCATATAGGCCCCATAGTCAGCACGGGTATCACTCGCCCGTCATCGGCATTTATGATAGTTTTCATAAAGCAGTTTTGCCCGATAAGCTCGCCGCCCTTTTCCATTACAATGTCAAGCTCCTTGATAAACGCGGGGTCATTTCTGAGCATATGCATAACAAAATGCTCGCTGCACCCCGGGCGGTAGACATTCCAGAATGCCTCCCTTATCATAAGCTCGGTGCTGTGATGATCATCTTCTCTTTCCAAACGAAAAATTATGTTATCTTTATTCATTTTTATTCCTCCTGCAAAATGTTTTGGTTTTCATCAAGCGGGAGGCCGCAGATAGATATAAGCTAAACCTCCCGTTTAGCCTGCTATCTCCATTTTAGTTTTATTTGTCAAAAAGACACGCTCCTTAAAAATATTTCAAGCCGCAGCTTGTGTGTTAATTATAGCATACCTGATTTTTGTTGTCAATGCTCAATCAAGCGTTTTTAAAAGCTTGTCGATAAGCGCTTTTTTTGCGAGGCCGTCTGAAAATGCCGTTGCGCCGCCTGCGGCCGTGCCAAGCTTAAGCGCAAAGCTGTAATCGGCAGGATTTGCATCGTCCCACTCCTGCTGCAAAAGCACGCCTGCAATAAAGCCTGCCACCATAGAATCCCCTGCACCCACGGAATTTTTAACCTCGCCCTTGCATACTCCGCAGCGGTGTGTTTTGCCGTATTCGTCAATGAGCATTGCCCCCCTGCCTGCCATTGAAACAAGCACGTTGACTGCACCCATTTCCTTAAGCCTTGCAGCATAAAGCGATATCTGCTCATCGGTTTCAAGTGTTACACCGAACATCTCGCCAAGCTCCTTGTCATTCGGCTTTATAAGAAAGGGCTTATATTTGAGTACGCTGAGTAAAAGCTCCTTTGTTGCATCAACTACTGTTTTTATTCTTTTCCCCTTTAGGCGCTTAAGTATCATCTCGTAGATGTTAGGCGGCAGGCTGCTCGGAATACTGCCTGCAAGGATAAGAATGTCGCCGTCCTTAAGGCAGTCAAGCTTGTCAAAAAGCTCATCGAGCGCTTTTTTGTCAATGTCGGGACCCTGACCGTTAAGCTCAGTTTCCTCTTGCGCCTTTATCTTGACGTTTATGCGTGAGCTGCCCTTTTCAAGCCTTACGAAGTCTGCATCTATCCCCATAGCCCGAACGCCTTTTTCGATAGCCTCGCCCGTAAAGCCTGCGGTAAAGCCGAGCGCCTTTGACTTAAAGCCCAACTCGCTCAAAACGGCAGAAACATTTATCCCCTTACCGCCAAAAAATATCTGCTCGCCTGATAAGCGGTTTACCTCACCGAGCGTGATACTGCCTGCGCGAACGACGTAGTCTATCGCAGGGTTGAAAGTTACTGTATATATCAATTCTCTTACCTCCAAAAATTTATTGCCTTAATTATAGCACAAAACGGCACAAAGGTCAATCACAAAAGCAAAAAGTATCGCCTGCGCTAAAGTCATAAGACCTTGCGCAAAGCGATACTTTTGTTTTTAATTATCTGATCGACGATCAAAAATCAAACGGCGCCATAGGAATGCCGCTTTTGCCGAATATCGTCACCTCGGCATAGTTAAAGTAATTGTACCTCGCGTGCTTAGGCGCAGATACCTTGTCGGAGGAGATAAAGATCCTCTCCCCGTCAATTTTTATATCGGCAGGCATAAACTCACCGTCGTCGCCTGCTATCTCAAAGCCCTGCGCATCGCCCTTTATGTCAAAGCCGCCCTCTGCGTGTGAGAATGAAAGCTCTATTCCGCCGTCCTTAAAAACGTGCGTTTTGTATATCGGTCCGAATGCATTAACGTCCATATCATAAAACAGCTTTTCTGCCTGCAAGCAGAGCCTTTCACCTACGGGTATCTTGTCGGTAGGGTGAATGTTGTCAAGCTCGCCGCAGTCAAGCGTTACGGCAAGGCCTGTGTTTTTGATGGTTTTGTAGGCTTTCATCTGTGCTGATCTTATCTTGCACCAGTGCTTGTAATCGGGGTCGTTTTTGTATTTGAACATCGGCAGCTGGGTTATGATAAACGGCAGCTCGTCATCTCCCCACTTTTCTCTCCAAAGCCCTATCAGCGCGCAAAGCAGCCTGTAGTAGCTGTCGGGCTTGTGGTCATCGCTCTCGCCCTGATAATAGAGAAAGCCCTTTATCGTGTAGGGGCATACCCTCATTATCATCGTGTTAAAAAGCCCCGTCGGCCTGAATGGGTTAAATTCACACATAGGCCCCGGCCACATATTTTTTCCTATCTTCTCCTGAAGTTCGTTCCAGCCGATGTTCGGCTCCTTAGCATATACCTCCGCTGATTTTTTGTTCCACTCGGCGTCATATTTTTCATAATCTCTGTATTCCTTAAGCTGCTGCTCTATGCTCTTGCCTGCCACCTTTTCGTCATACTCGTCAATGTAGCTCTTAAGTGCAAGGTCATTTTCAAGGGTAGCTCTGTCCACCCATGCTGATGCAGATGTACCGCCCCAGTTGCAGCCTATAAGGCCTACCGTAACACCTAAATCGCGTGCAAGCTTTCTTCCGAAATAAAAGCCTACAGCGCTCCACGCCTTTGAGCTTTCGCTGCCTGCCTTAGCCCAGCAGGTGTTAGCCTCGTCCGCATAGAACATCTCGTCGATATAGCCGCGTTTTTGTGTATAGTAAAACCTGACATTGCAGCTCTCATCAAGCTCGCCCAGCACTTCCTTGCCGTGAGCCTCGTTTTGCAGCTCAAGCTCCATATTGGACTGCCCTCCGCAGAGCCATACCTCGCCTATCATAACGCCCTTATAGGTAAAGCTGTTATAGTCATCGCTGACGGTCATTTCATACTCGCCGCCCGCACTCATCGGCGGCAAAACGCACAGCCATTTCCCGTCATCGCCCGAAACAGCGCAGGCGGTAATGCCGTTTATCGAAACAGTTACCTTTCTTCCCTTATCATCAAGTCCCCAGACAGCGATATTCTTATCCCTCTGCAAGACCATATTATCGGTAAAAATATTAGCTACCTTAAGCATAATTCTTCCTCCTTGCAATTAGCCATAAACCGGAGTTTGGCGCTCTGTTTGGAGCGAGCGCGGCGAAGGGGGTACGGGGGCTTTGCGGTCGCCCCCAAACCCCTTCGCCAAACTCCGATTTTGAATTCAAACTTTCTTATAAAACAGCACTATATCCTCAAATTCTCCGTTATTATGCCTGTAGCCGCCCTCAACGGTGCCAAGACGCACAAAGCCCATATCTTCGTAAAGCTTGATAGCACCCTTGTTTGATGCAACTACCGCATTAAACTGTAATATCTTAAACCCAAGCTCTGCACATTTTTGAAGGCAGTGCGAAACTATCGCCCTGCCTATGCCCTTTCCGCGGCAGGCCTTGTCAACGGCGTAGCTTGCGTTTGCTATGTGTGAGCATTTGCCGATGTTGTTAGGGTGCAGGATATATACTCCGACGATTTTACCCCCGTCCTCTGCAACGCCCGTAAAGCTCTGCGAGGAAAAGTAGTTATAAGCCTTGTCCTCCTCAAGCTCACTGTCCTGCGGAAAGGCATTGTCTGCCCTTATTACCTCGTTCCATATCGGCAGCATCTGCTCTATATCGCTTTTGTTAAATCCTCTTATTGTCATAGTTACCTCTATTCTATAAAGCTCTTCATTCCTCTCTCGCGGCGCCATTCTAAGTATTCCTCGTATGTGCCTGCACGGTCGATGCAGCCGTCCTCGGTTATTTCAATAATGCGGTTTGCTACCGTCTGTATTATCTCGTGGTCGTGGCTTGCAAATATCACAACGCCCTTGAAATCGCGCAGGCCGTTGTTTACTGCTGTGATAGATTCAAGGTCTAAGTGGTTTGTGGGTCTGTCAAGAATAAGGCAGTTTGAGCCGAAAAGCATCATTCGTGAGAACATACACCTTACCTTTTCGCCGCCGGATAATACCTCTACGGGCTTGTAGATGTCATCGCCCGAGAAAAGCATTCTCCCCAAAAATCCGCGCAGATATGTGTCGGTTATCTCCGAGCGTGAGTAGGGGCGCAGCCAGTCAACTATCGACTCCTTGTGGCCGTTAAAGAACTCGCTGTTGTCCTTCGGGAAATATGATGTGGTGATAGTCTGCCCCCAGCGGAATGTCCCCTCATCGGGCTGCTCCTTCTCCATAAGTATCTTGAAAAGCATGGTTATAGCCTGCTCGGAATCGCCGACAAAGGCTACCTTGTCATTCCTGCCGATAGTGAATGAAACATTGTTTAAAAGCTTTACCCCGTCAACAGTCTTTGAAATGCTGTCCACCTGGATAATATCTTTGCCCGGCTCTCTGTCCATATCAAAGCCTATAAACGGGTATTTTCTTGACGATGCAGGCATTTCCTCAACGCTTAATTTTTCAATAAGCTTTCTCCTTGCAGTTGCCTGCTTGGATTTTGACTTGTTTGCCGAAAAGCGCGATACGAAATCCTGAAGTTCCTTTATCTTCTCCTCGGTCTTTCTGTTTTGCTGTTTCATGAGCCTTTGCATCATCTGCGATGACTCGTACCAGAACTCGTAGTTGCCGACGTACATTTTTATCTTTGTGTAGTCGATATCAACTATATGCGTGCAGACGTTGTTTAAAAAGTGCCTGTCGTGCGAAACTACTATTACAGTACCGAAATATTCCTGCAAGAAATCCTCCAGCCAGCGTATAGCGTCAATGTCAAGGTGGTTGGTAGGCTCATCGAGCAGTATAACATCGGGGTTGCCAAAAAGCGCCTGCGCAAGCAGTACCTTTACCTTTTCATTACCTGATAGGGTAGACAT
Source organism: Ruminococcus sp. (assembly GCA_017634275.1). Lineage (GTDB taxonomy): Bacteria > Bacillota > Clostridia > Oscillospirales > Ruminococcaceae > NK3A76. The sequence goes on from JAGBNQ010000020.1 coordinate 29,060, forward strand.
TTGTGAGTAAAGGATCCCCTCATCAAGCCCTAAGCCCTGAATGAGCTTTGATGCGTCACTCTCGGCCTCCCAGCCGTTTAATTCTGCAAACTCGCTCTCCAAAGCACCTGCGCGCTCGCCGTCCTCCTCGGAGAAATCCTCCTTTGCGTATAGAGCGTCCTTTTCCTGCATAATGTCATAAAGGCGCTTGTTGCCCATGATCACCGTATCAAGCACCGTGTATTCATCAAAAGCAAAGTGATCCTGCTTAAGCACCGACATACGCTTATCCTTAGGCATAGTGACAGTGCCCGTAGTAGGCTCAAGCTCGCCGTTTAGTATTTTCAGGAAGGTTGACTTGCCTGCGCCGTTAGCGCCTATAACGCCGTAACAGTTGCCCTCAGAAAACTTAAGGTCAACATTTTTAAATAAGACCTGCCCGCCAAAGCTAAGGCTTACGTCCGAAACTGTTATCATTATATTTTCCTCCATTTTTTAATCATACTCTTTTATAATATCACGAAACACCCGTTTTGTCAATTATTCATTGACAAAATGGGCAAATAGTGCTATTATTAATGTATATATGCAAAGATAAATCGGAGTTTGTAACTCCCCCTTCCCTTTGAAGGGAAGGGGGCTGGGGGGTTAGGTAGATCCCCACCCGAGCGTTAAGCTAAGGCTTTGTTCAGCGCTCCGAGGGGGCAAGCCGCCTTCGGGCGGCTTGTTGGGGGGCTTTGCCTGCTCACGAAGTAAGCAAGTGCCCCCAAACCCCTTCGGGTTCGCATCGGCAAAGCCTCTGCAAACTCCAATTTATGCCAATAACACAAAGGTCGTGGTAAATACTAAATGGACATTTTTATTATAGCAATACTTCTTATCCTCTCGGCAATATGCTCGGCTACCGAAACGGCGTTTTCGTCGGTAAACCATATAAGACTAAAAAACTATGCCGCAGAGGGCAATAAAAGCGCAAAGCGCGCACTTGATATCACCGAAAATTTCGATAAGGCGCTTACCTGTATACTTATCGGCAATAACGTTGTGAATATTGCATCATCTGCCCTTGCTACGGTCATCTTCACCGAAAAGTTCGGCTCGGGCTCGGTGGGTATAGCTACCGCCGTTATGACGGTGCTTGTCCTCATCTTCGGTGAGATACTCCCAAAAAGCCTTGCCAAGGAAAATTCCGAGAGCTTTTCGCTCTTTATGGCAGCCCCCCTGAAGGCGGCAATGCTTATCCTTTCGCCGCTGATATTTGTTTTCACTTTGATAAAAAACGGTGTTACAAGGCTTATCGGCAAAAAGGAAAACGAGCCGTCAGTTACCGAGGAGGAGCTTAAATATATCATCGACGAGATAGAGGATCAGGGCGTTTTGGAGGAATCTGAATCAGAGCTTGTGAGGTCGGCTCTTGAATTTGACGAAACCGCCGTTTCACAGATACTGGTACCGAGAATAAATATCATCGGCGTGGAAATAGGCGAAAACCCCGAAACTGTAAGGGAGATATTTCTTGAAACGAAATATTCAAGGCTGCCCGTTTTTGAAAAAACGATAGATAAGATAGTCGGCGTGCTTTTGCAAAGCGATTTCTATGAATTCTACATTTCGGGGGATAGGAGCAAAACTATCGCCGATATTATGACAGCCCCTATATTTATAAGCGAAACTCAGCTTATTTCCCAGGCGCTCAGACAAATGCAGAGAAAAAAGACCCACCTTGCGGTAGTAGTCGATCAGTACGGCGGTACGGAGGGCATATGCACCCTTGAAGATATAATCGAGGAGCTTGTCGGCGAGATATATGATGAGAGCGATGAGGAAGATACCTCATTCGTGCGGCTCTCGGACGATACCTTTGATATATCCTCAGAGCTTTCGGTAAGCGATTTTCTCTCGCGCATCGGCGCGCAGGAGGACGAGATAGAGAGTGAGATGAACTCTATGGGCGGCTTTCTTATGGAGGTCTGCGGCCACGTTCCCGATAACGGCGAGGTCATCACCTCGGGCAGGTTTGAATTTACCGCCGTTATGGAGGGTGAGCAGAGAATAGACCGCATAAAGGTGAGAATAAAACCAAATGATAAAGGAGAAAACTAAATGGGCAAAAAAATCAAAAAGGAGCCCCTTTCAAGGGCAGAAAAGGTCTACAGAGGGTTAGGTATAGGGCTGTTTGCTTATATCGTTGCATTTGCAGGCGCAGGCGCGGTGTTTTTCCCGAAAATGACAGAGAATGAGAGCAAAAAGCTCGCAGTTGTGATGTCGATACTGTTCTTTGTGTATTTTGCATATGCGGCAGTTCAGATGTTTTTAGCATTCAACTACTACAGAAAGACAGAGCAGTTCGCAGGCGTCGGCCACGGTGTAGTGCTGACAGCCATGACGATAATAAACATCGTTAATCTCAGGTTTTTCCTTGTAATGCTATTTGAGGGGCTTGATAAAAGAGAGAGCGCCAAAAAGCTTTTAGGCGGCATTTCCGAAACAGACTATCTGCAAACCCTCTCGGGCTCATGGACAGCCCTTGTAGTCGGCATGGTCGCAGGAATGCTCTTAGGCATTCTGTGCGTGGTAAAGCTCGTAAAAAGAATAGGCGAAAAATAGACCGGAGTTTGTTTCAATGCACAATGCACAATGCATAATGCACAATGCACAATTGAGGTGTCGGCTTGCACCGACGGATTTAAATTTGTTGAGGTTGTGGAGGAACGCGATGCGAAGGGGGTACGGGGGGCGACC
>JAGBNQ010000021.1 GCA_017634275.1 Ruminococcus sp.
CTCTTTTCTTTTCTTCAAGCTCCCTTTTTCTCTGCTCCTCTTCGAGCTGTTTTTGCTTGAATTCTTCTCTTGCCTTGTCCTCCAGGTATTTTGCTTTGTCTTTCAAATAGGCTTTTTCGTTCTTTTCCTTGAAATCAATGGCGTAAAACTGTAGATTCTTCGTAAAATAGTCATCAGCCGTTACGTTATTCTTTTCAAGGGTGGTTATGAGCTTGTTGAACACCTCGCCCTTTTGATAGTCGCTGTGCTTTCCGGTGGCTTTTGAATTCTCGGCCTCATCTAAAGCGTTTTTGATCTCCTCGTTGTCTGAAAACTTTTCGTTATTCTCTATAAACTTACGGGTCTTGAAAATGAACTGAGCAAAGCTTTTGTCATTATTGCCTGACCAGCCGTTACCGAACATCTTGTTCCTTAAGGCCTTGAATTCAGCCTCCTCTTTGCGCTCTTTCCTTGCACGGGGGAGTGTCTCTTCAAAATATTTGTGATCCTCCTCAGCCAAGCCGTCCTTATCCGCTATGCTGTGCAGATGCAGTGCGTCCTTGCAGTTTGATTTTGTTATAAGTCCGCCCGGGAGCATAGTGGGGAGGTTTTCTTTAAGCGTGTTGTTGATGTCGTCAGCCATTTTCCTGCGGCCTTCGTAGGTGCTTACATCAGTTTCCATTATGCGCTTAAGCAGGTCGCCTAAGTTTCTGTTTGCATTATCGCGCGCGAAGTTATATAAGATCTCAAGATCTGCCTGTTCTGATTTCCCCTCCCAGCCGTTGTCAAATGCCTTTTGCAGAAACTCCTTCTTGCTGAATTTGTAGTCCGCATCATAATTTATTCTCTGCTCTTCTCTGTCAGCGCCGAAGACTTCCTTGTAAGTTTCGTCAAGCATTTCCTGCGTCAGGTCGATCTTCAGCCAATCCTTATTTTTCTCATCAAGTGCGCTTGCAGAGCTGCCGCTTTCTTTTGGGGCATGGTTCTTGACTGTTGCTGCCAAGAGGGGCTTAAGCTTTTTCTGCGCCTCTAAGTCAAATACGGGGATATTTACAATATCAACAAAAAGATTTTTCGCGTCGGGGTCATTGCCGAGCCTATCGTAAAGCTCACCAAAGAACTCCGCATCGCTTTCAAGTGTCCAGCCGTTTGCGGCTGCTGCGGCAATGAACCAATCCTTTTCATACTCACTTGCAAAGGAGGGTGTCGTGTTCTTCTTTGCGTTCTCTCCCTCTGCTCTCTTTCATCATTCTGTATACGGGTCTTGTACCTTTGCGTGTCGATAAGGTACTGCCTGCGCTCCTTTTCGGCAGGAAGTATCTGGCTGTCGCTCGTGCCGTAGGGAATGCCGTGCGCCTGCTCATAAAACGATTCAAGCTCTTCATCGTCGCGCTCCAGCGTATCCCATTTAGAATTATTTATCATACCAAGCAGCTTTTCCTTCTGCTCGGCTGTATAGCCCCAGCCCACGGTCACAGCCGCGCGTGCAAAGTCTTCGTTGGTTTTGATGTAGTTTCTCATTCTCGGCTTGCCCTTAGCCCTTTCCTCCTCGGCTAAGCGGTGAACTCTCTCGCTGAAGGGGTAGCCCATTACCTTTTGGTGCTGATCTAAAATGATCTTTTCATCGACCTGAACATTCTGCTTTGAGTGGTTGTTGACAAGGCGCCTGATAGGTCCGTTAAAGTTTTCATCATCTTCAAAGTCATCATAAAGGCGCGCTTTTTCGCTTTGCCTGAACATCATATCATTCTTCCACAGGTCTACCTCAAGGATATTGTCAAGCATATGCCCTCTTATGCGGTCGTTAGCTAAAATATCATAAGCCGAGCTTACAAAAGCCCTTTCCTCATCAGTTACCCAGCCCAGCTGCGCGGTCTGCCTTAAAAATTCCTCTTTGCTAAGTGCTGCATCGAATGCTCCCTCATATCTTGGCATATACATCATCTCCTGTTATATTTGTTATGCTATCAATGCTTTATCTGTTAGTAATACCCGTGTCTTAGCATTTGGGTGCAAAAAGCCATAATGATTTTTAAAATTTGCGGCTGATGCCTCTGTACGCCGCCTGCTTGCCCGATCTTGCCCCCTTGATCACCCGATAAAAAATTTGAGCCGACTAAAAAAGTCGGCTCGTTTTGCTGTTATTATTCTTTTTTTGAAACGGGTGCGCGTAGGGATTATCCCTCGTCAAATTCGCTTACAAGGCTTGAAACAGTCTGCTTTGCATCACCGTAGATCATAACAGTGTTGTCGTTAGTAAACAGCGGATTTTCCACTCCCGAGAATCCCGTGCCTTTTCCGCGCTTTAGCACGAAAACGGTTCTTGCCTCAAAAGCGTTGATGATAGGCATTCCGTAAAGCGGTGAGCTTTCGTCCTCAAGTGCTGAGGGGTTTACAACGTCATTTGCACCGATAACTATCGCCACATCGGTGTTTGACATCTGTGGGTTCATCTCATCTGCTGTTTTGAGCTGTTCGTAGGGAACATTCGCCTCAGCAAGCAAAACGTTCATATGCCCGGGCATTCTTCCTGCAACCGGGTGTATAGCAAAGTTTACCTCCGCGCCGTTTTCTTCAAGCTTGTCGCAAAGCTCCTTGACAGCGTGCTGCGCCTGCGCTACCGCCATGCCGTAGCCGGGAATGAAAACAACAGAGCTTGCCGCCTCAAGGATAAGGTATGCGTCCTCAACAGACATAGCCTTCGGCTCCTTCTGCTCGCCTGCCGCACCCTTCTTGCTGCTGCCGCCGAATGAGCCGAAAAGCAGGCTGTAAAGCGTCCTGTTCATAGCCTTGCACATGATAAGTGTCAGTATAAGCCCCGATGTGCCGACAAGGCAGCCCGAAACCACAAGCACCGAGTTTGAGATAGAAAGCCCTGCAAATGCCGCCGCAAGACCCGAAAAAGCGTTTAAAAGCGAAATGATAACGGGCATATCTCCGCCCCCGATAGCGACTACCATAGTAAACCCTAAGATAAGGTAAGCGGCCGTTACGATGATAACGCCTATCTCGCCTAAAGATGTGTCAAGCGTGCCTGCGATGCTTAGGGCATATAACCCCACACCGCAAAGACCTGCAAGAGCAAGCAGCGCATTAACAAAATTCTTTCCGGGGATTGAGATGTTTTTCTTGAACATCTTTCCCGACAGCTTGCCCCAAGCAACTACCGAGCCCGTAAAAGCAACAGCACCGATAGCGATAGTCAGCCCGAGCGCTATGCTTGAAAAAACATTAATGCTCTTGTCGGTCATATACTGAGTAAGCGCAACAAGCAGCGATGAAAGACCGCCAAAGCCGTTAAAGAGCGCCACAAGCTGCGGCATTCCCGTCATTTCTACCTTTTTAGCCCAAACAGCACCTATGATGCCGCCGACAGCGATAGCCGCTATCGCCCAGACGTAGGCGTTTTTCATTACCCCCTCAGTCAGCGTGTCGGTAACGTTCTTTTCAAGGAAGACCGTTACTACCGCTATAAGCATACCTATTGAAGATAGGCGGTTGCCCTGTCTTGCGGTGTCGGCCTTTCCGAGCAGCTTTATACCGCGGATAAAAAGCACCGAGGAAACCATATAAAGCACGGTCGTAAGCACCATGCTTATTTTTTCATAGCTCACTTTTTATCCCCCTTTTTCTTGAACATTTCAAGCATTCTGTCTGTTACCATGTATCCGCCGATCACATTTATCGTTGCAAGCACTATCGCTGCAAAGCCGCAGATATTTGATACCATTCCCTCTGTATGAAGTGCGACAGCCGTAGCACTTATCGCACCTACTATCGTAATGCCCGAGATCGCATTCGTTCCCGACATAAGCGGTGTGTGCAGCTGCGAGGGAACTTTGGATATAAGCTCTACCCCCAGAAAGCCTGCAATAACAAATACAAAAACAAGCAGCAGTATTTCACCTATTGCCATATATATTTTCTCCTTTTACTTAAATCTCTCATGTATGATACTGCCGTCCTTTGTGAGCAGACAGCCCTTCATTATCTCGTCATCAAGCTTAACATCAAGCTCTTTGCTCTCCTTGTTGTAAAAATGTGTGAGGAAAGCCGTAAAGTTGCCCGAAAGCATTTTTGATGCATCTACAGGCACCTGCCTCTCCAACATATCGCCCGACATTATGATGATGCCGTTTTCCGTCACTACCTCTTCAAAAAGCTTTGAGCCCTCAACGTTTCCGCCTGTTGATACTGCCATATCCACGATAACAGCGCCCTTTTTCATTCTGTCTATAACGTCCTTTGAGATAAGGCGCGGCGCTTTTCTGCCAAATACCTTTGCAGTCGTGATAACTATATCTGATCTCTCGCAGACCTTAGCCTGAGCCTCCTGCTGCTTTTTGATCTGCTCTGGGGTAAGCTCTTTTGCATAGCCCTGATCCGTCTGCCCCATTTCACCGAGGTCTATCTTTACAAAGCTTGCGCCGAGGCTTTTTACCTGCTCCTCAACAACGGGTCTTGTATCAAACGCATCTACCCTTGCACCTAAGCGCTTTGCGGTAGCTATCGCCTGCAAGCCTGCAACGCCTACGCCTATAATGAATACCCTTGCAGGGTTTATCGTTCCCGAGGGCGTTACCATCATCGGCAGTATTTTAGGCAGCCTTGCCGCAGCGTTTATTACCGCAGTATACCCCGCAAGCGAGGTCTGCGAGGACTGAACGTCCATTTTCTGCGCAAGCGTTGTTCTCGGTATCATTTCAAGCGATACCGCCTGCAAGCCTGCCGCCGCCATTTTTTCAAGCAGCTCGCGCTCGTTAAAGGGGTCTAAGTAGCTAAGGTGCAGTGCCCCCTTTTCTATTCCGTCAATGCTTTCGGGTTTCATTATGCGAAGGATTATCTCCGCCCCCTTGTAGCCCTCCTCGTTTGAGGAAACGAGCTTAGCCCCTGCTGATTCATACTCAGCATCTGAAATGCCGCTTTTTTCGCCCGTTCCCCTTACAGCCGTTATCTCAAAGCCCATTTGTGTAAGCTTTTTGATGTCAGCAGGTATAAGGGCAGTTCTTGTTTCCCTTTCGTCATTCTCTTTGCAGAGAAGAATTTTCTTCATTACCATACTCCTTTCAAACCATCATATATTATGTTAAGGCATAAGCCTTTAAACCTTTATTAAAACAGCAAACGGCAGTACCGTTTTTATAGCGATACTGCCACGCTTATATGGAAGAAACCGTCTTAGTCAAAAGTCTCGTCATTAACTGCATATTCGCAGCTGTCGGGAACATCAAGTCGTTTATCCCTTTCCACTCTCTCAATCTGCATTTTCGGGTGCTGCCCTTCAAATACAGTGAATGGTATAAACTGTTTTGCTGTGCCGTCAATACTTTTCATGAAAATTCTCTCCTTTATACTATGCCCTGTGCGGTCATAGCGTCAAGCACCTTTTCAAAGCCTGCGATATTTGCGCCGACTACGAAATTATCCTCAAATCCGTAGCGCTTTGCAGCGTCGTCAATGTTGTGGTAGATGCCCTCCATAATGCCCTTGAGCTGCTTGTCTACCTCCTCAAAGCTCCAGCTTAAGCGCTCGGAGTTTTGCGACATTTCAAGTGCCGATGTAGCAACGCCGCCTGCGTTTGCAGCCTTTCCGGGGATAAAGAATACGCCGTTGTCCTGCAAATACTTTGTAGCCTCTTCGGTCGTGGGCATATTAGCGCCCTCTGCTACAACGATGACCTTGTTTGCGACAAGTGCCTTTGCATCTTCGATGCCAAGCTCGTTCTGCGTAGCACAGGGGAGTGCGATGTCAGCCTTTATCTGCCATACACCTCTGCCCTCGTGATACTCGCTGTTCGGGCGGTAGTTCTTGTATTCCGTGAGCCTTGCGCGCTTAACTTCCTTTATTTCCTTGAGCGCTGCAACATCAATGCCGTCGGGGTCATATACCCAGCCCGTAGAATCCGAGCAGGTAACTACCTTAGCGCCGAGCTGCTGAGCCTTTTCGATAGCGTATATTGCAACATTGCCGGCACCCGAAACTACAACAGTCTTGCCCTCAATAGAATATGTGTGGCTCCTTAAAAGCTCATCAACTATGTAAAGCAGGCCGTAGCCCGTAGCCTCTGTTCTTGCAAGCGAGCCGCCGAAGGATAAGCCCTTGCCCGTAAGCACGCCCTCGAACACGCCTCTTAACCTCTTGTACTGACCAAACATAAACCCTATTTCTCTTGCGCCCGTGCCGATGTCGCCTGCGGGAACGTCGGTGTCAGCGCCGATGTATTTGCTAAGCTCTGTCATAAAGCTCTGGCAGAATGCCATTACCTCTCTGTCAGACTTGCCCTTCGGGTCAAAGTCCGAGCCGCCCTTGCCGCCGCCGATAGGAAGGCCTGTAAGGCTGTTTTTGAATATCTGCTCAAAGCCTAAGAACTTGATGATGCCGAGGTTTACTGTCGGGTGAAGTCTTAAGCCGCCCTTATATGGGCCGATAGCGGAATTGAACTGTACTCTGTAGCCCGTGTTTACCTGAACATTGCCGTTGTCATCTACCCACGGAACGCGGAATTTTATCTGTCTTTCGGGGTTTGTAAGGCGCTCCAAAAGTGCGTCCTTTTTAAACTTCTCCTCGTTCTGCTCGATAACGGGTCTGATAGAATCAAGCACCTCTCTTACTGCCTGATGAAACTCGGGCTCGGCAGGGTTCTTTTCAATTACCTGCTCGATGATCTGATCAACATATGACATAATTTGTACCTCCTGAAAAAAATAGCGCCGCAAAGCTTTCATCAAGCTCGCGGCGCCTTTGCCTCAACAGTTAATATTTTACCTTACTTTTTTATCTATGTCAATTTGATAATTGCATTAAAAATCAGACATTTCGCCCCCATTTTCAGACTCGCTTTTTTAGGCGAGTTTTTTTGTGAAACGGAAATATCGGGGCAGGAAACTTATCCTGCTCCGTATTCCATAGCTTATATATGATGGGTCATACCTTAAACACTTTTTGTCACGCCATTGTGCCAAGAGTGGTAAAAAACTAAACCGGTGCCTGATATTAATTTTGAAAAGCTCTGAATGTAATTATAATACCTATCATAGATTTTCGCCACATAAATTTTCAGAGGTGTTACCCCAATAATCCGACAAAAAATGCAGGCACTCAGGGTAGAACAAAGCGCCTGCACCGTGCTTAATTAACAGCACTAAATATATGATGGTATAGGTGAATTCAGTATTTTTTCAGCTCTGACGGGCGCTTGCCCGTGACCTTTTTAAAAACCGCCGTAAAATAATCGACCGATGAAAAGCCTAAAAGCTCGCTTACCTCGTAGACCTTGTATCTGCCCGAGAGCAGCAGCTTTTCAGCGTAAAGAATGCGGAATTTCTTGTAAAAATCACCGAATGTTACACCGAGCCGTGATTTGAACATTCTGCCGAAATAATCCTTATTGAACCCGAAATAATCGGCGGCCGCCTCGGTGGTGATGATATCCCCCTCGCGCAGGCTTATAAATCCGCGCAGGTTTTCAAGGAATTTATCATTCTGCTCGCTCTTTGCGGTAAGGCTGTCAAAATATTCGGCTATCGCAAGGCGGTATTCGCGGCTCTCCATAGCCTTGTCATACTTTTGTCTTGCGCGAATAAGCGCCTCCTTTATGCGTGTTTCCGAAACAGGCTCGCACAGATAATCCGTCACCCCTGCCAAAAAACACTCGCGCATATTCTCCGTGTCACCGTAGGGGCTTATAACAAGAGTTTCGCATCTGTCGGCCTTTTTTGATATCTTTTCAACTATCGCTGCCGCCTCAAGCTGCGGCGGCTTGTTAAATATAAGTGCAAAGGCTATGTTCTCCTTGTGCATAAGCTTTATTGCCTCATCGGTATCATGAGTGTGGTTGCAAAGCTCAAAGCCGTTTTCGCGCCATACGGGCATACGTCTGTATTTTGCAAATGCAAGATCGTCATTGTTTATCATGACTATTTTAAGTAACCCCGTCACAGCGCGCCGCCTCCTTTTATAAAAATAAAAAGGCACTGTAAAAACTTACAGCACCTTTGCCTGAATTAATTATATCACCGCAAATTAAAAAAAGTCAATGAAATATTTATTAACAGCCCAAAGAAGTAGGAATTTTAGGGTATTTTATGTTAAATAATCGGGATAATGGCAAGGGTGTTGAGATCATCATGGCAAAGGGCTTGAATTTGCAGGAGTGAAAAACAAATAATTCATAATTCTTGTAAATAATGCACATAAAACAATAAATTTGCAAGTTTAGCTATGTGTAAATGCAAAAATCTGCCGAAAACCACTTGACACAGCCCGAGGTCGGGTGTATAATAAATGCATAGAGACAAGGGCGTCGAACAAATGGCTTTCGCTGTGTCTCTATTATTTTTTATATGACGGCAAGGGTGTCGGCAAATGCTTTGTGCATTTTCCGATGCCTTTTTATTTTGGAGGCGATGCTTTATGGTTTGTGATATTTCTTATCACATTTAGCACAAAACAATGAAAGAAGGAATATTTATGACAGTCGAATTCTGGTTTCTGATAGGTGCGGCACTCGTTTTCTGGATGCAGGCAGGCTTTGCAATGGTGGAAACGGGCTTTACAAGAGCTAAAAATGCAGGCAATATCATTATGAAAAACCTTATGGATTTCTGCATAGGCACGGTGGTCTTTTCACTTCTGGGCTATACGCTTATGATGGGTGAGGACGCACTTTTCGGCCTTGTGGGAATACCCAACCTTGATATGTTCACCAATTTCAAGGAATTTATCAAAAGCCCCGGCGACGGCTCGTTCACGGGCGCGTCCACATTCGTTTTCAACCTTGTTTTCTGTGCGACGACCGCAACTATCGTTTCGGGCGCTATGGCAGGAAGAACTAAGTTTTCAAGCTACTGCATCTACTCGGGTATCATCTCCCTTATAGTTTACCCCATCGAGGCTCACTGGATCTGGGGCGGCGGCTGGCTCTCCGAGCTTGGTTTCCACGATTATGCCGGCTCATGCGCTATACATATGGTAGGCGGTATCGCGGCACTTATCGGTGCTATATTCGTAGGCCCTCGCCTTGGCAAATATGAGCGTGACGAAAACGGCAAGGTCATTAAGGTAAACGCTATCCCCGGGCATTCTATCACGCTTGGCGCTTTGGGTGTGTTTATCCTCTGGCTTGGCTGGTACGGCTTTAATGGTGCTGCCGCAACGAACGTTTCCGAGCTTTCGTCTATCTTTATCACCACAACAATCGCACCCTCTGTCGCAACAGTTGTAACTATGATCTTCACCTGGCTAAGAAACGGCAAGCCCGATGTTTCCATGTGCCTTAACGCCTCGCTCGCAGGTCTTGTAGGCGTTACCGCAGGAACAGATGCATTCGATATGATAGGTGCTGCTGTGGTCGGCCTTGTATCGGGTCTGCTCGTTGTATGGGTGGTTGAGTTTATCGACCTTAAGCTGCACATTGACGACCCCGTCGGTGCAGTAGGCGTTCATATGGCAAACGGCATCTGGGGAACTATCGCAGTCGGTCTGCTCGCTAACCCCGATGCTCCCGCAGGATTAAAGGGTCTTTTCTATACCGGCTCGTTCAGGCAGCTGGGCTTGCAGCTCACAGGCTTTGCAAGTGTTGCGGTTTATGCGGCGGTAATGATGTGTATCACATTTGCTATCATTAAGAAAACGAACGGCCTTCGCACTACCGCCGAGGAGGAGATCTTAGGTCTTGACATCACAGAACACGGCCTGCCGAGCGCATACCCCGACTTTATGCCCTCGGTACACAAATACACCACCTATGAGGAATACAATGACGTTACAGTTGTAACGGGCGACACCCCCGAGGCTGAGGCTGTTCCCGTTCAAAAGCTGCCCGACCTTGTAAGAGAGGGCGCACCAAAGCTTACAAAGATAGAGATAATCTGCAAGGAGGCAAAGCTCGACAAGCTCAAAAATTCGATGACAAAGCTCGGCATAACGGGCATGACGGTATCGCACGTTATGGGCTTTGGCAACAAAAAGAGCAAGCCCGAATACTACCGCGGCGTTGCAGTTGAGATAAACTTTATGCCGAGAGTTCAGGTAGATATAGTGGTAAGCAAGATACCCGTAAGGCGCGTTGTCGAAACAGCCAAAAAAGCCCTCTACACTGGGCACTACGGTGACGGAAAAATATTCATATATGATGTAGAGAACGTCATCAAGGTACGCACCGGCGAGGAAGGCTATGATGCCTTGCAGGACAAGGAATAAGCAGAAAAAAGAATATCTCTCGCTATGAGGGATATTCTTTTTGTGGTGTATAAATCAGAGTTTGGCGAGGTTGCAGGGAGGCAATGCGAAGGGGTTCGGGGGCGAC
>JAGBNQ010000022.1 GCA_017634275.1 Ruminococcus sp.
GTGCATTGTGCATTGTGCATTGTGCATTGAAACAAATTCCGATTTGCATAGCTATGCCTGCAAATTGTTTTCTACGGCGGTGTAGTAGGCTGAGAGTATCTTCTGCTCAATATCAGCCCTTGCACCAAAGGATATCGGGTGGGCGATATCGCGGTAGACACCGCTTTCATCTTTTCGTGAGGGCATGGCCACAAAAAGGCGGTTTGTGCCCTCTATCACCTTTATGTCATGAATAGCTATCATGTTGTCAAGCGTTATGCTGACAACTGCCTTAAGCCGTCCGTCAGGCAGCAGCTTTCTTACTTTGATATCGGTTATTGTCATTAATATCCACCCTTTCTTAAAATGTATAATTTAAGTGTTGGCAGGGCGGTATTTTTTATTCAAAATAGGGCTTTATTTTTGTTTGGAAATGGTGTATAATATATCATAGGGCAATTATATTCGGAAAAGAGGAATCTTTTTATTATGACAGATAAAAATATACTTAAAGGCAAAAAGCATATCCATATGATAGGCATAGGCGGCTCGGGAATGTATCCGCTGGCACAGATACTCCACTCTCAGGGGTATTATCTGAGCGGCTCGGATAATAATGAGACAGAGACCTTGCAGGCTGTAAGAAATATGGGTATCAAGGTATATATGGGGCAGGCGGCCGAGAATATCGAGGGGGCTGACCTTATCGTTTATTCCGCGGCTATAATGGCTGATAACCCCGAGCTTGTTGCGGCAAAGGCAAGTGATGCCGATGTTATAGAGCGCTCTGACCTGCTCGGTATCGTGACGGGGTGGTATGATAACGCTATCTGTATCTCGGGCACACACGGAAAAACAACCGCATCGAGCATGACTACCCAGATCCTTCTGGAGGAGGGGGTAGACCTTTCCTGCGTTATCGGCGGAAAGCTCAAGGCCGTAGGCGGCTCGGGCAGGGCAGGCAGCAGCGATATAATGGTGTGCGAGTCGTGCGAGTTTGTTGATACGTTTTTAAAGCTCTCGCCCGATATCGCGGTGATCTTAAATGTTGATGCCGACCACCTTGATTATTTCAAAACACTTGAAAATATAATCAAGAGCTTTCACAAGTTTGCATCAATGGCATCAAAGTGCCTTGTTGTAAACGGCGATGATGAAAACACCCTTAAGGCTATAGAGGGGCTTGATAAGAGAGTTGTCACCTTCGGCTTTAATGAAAAAAATGACTACAGCGCTAAGATAACCGCCAAAAAGGGCTTAAGAACCGATTTTGAGCTTTATGTAAAGGGGCAAAAGCAGGGCGATTATTCTATTTTCGTTCCCGGGGAGCATAATGTGCTCAATGCTTTGGCATCAATAGCGGCGGTAAGAGAGGTAGGCGTTTCCTTTGAGGGGATAAGAAAAGGCCTTTCAGAGTTCCGCGGCGCTATGAGAAGGTTTGAGAAGATTGACGAGGTAAACGGTATAACGATAGTTGATGACTACGCCCACCACCCGAGTGAGCTTGCAGCTACCCTTAAGGCTGCAAAGGGGCTTGATTTTAAGCGCGTTATAGCAGTTTTCCAGCCGTTTACCTATTCGAGAACTGAGATACTTATGGACGATTTTGTGACGGCCTTAAGCATTGCTGACCTTTGTGTGCTTACCGATATTTTCGGCAGCCGCGAGAAAAACACCCACCATATCTATACTGAAATGCTCGGTGAGAAGATAGATGGGTGTATCTACTTTAACACACCGCACGAGATAGTTGATATGCAGACTAATGAGCAGAAGGATAAAAACTTTGAGCAGGTAATTGATTACCTTTATGAAAACGCAAAAGAGGGCGACCTTATAATGACCCTTGGCTGCGGTGATGCATACAAGATAGCTAAGCGCCTTGCAAAGAGGCTTAGAGAAAACGCCTGACAGAAAGGAAGAAACTTATGAGAGTTACCGAAAAGGAAAGAAAGGTATTCAACTTTATCAAAAACTACGTTGATGAGCATAACTATGCACCTACTGTAAGAGAGATACAGGAGGAATTCGGCTTAAAAAGCACATCTACAGCACACAGATACATCATAACACTTTCCAAAAAGGGCTTGCTTGAGCGCGAGAATAACTGCAACCGCGCTATAAGGATAGCAGGCTATAAGGCAAGCACGACAGTTCCCGTGGTAGGAACGGTAACGGCAGGCAAGCCGATAACCGCGATAGAGGATATCGACAGCTATCTTACCATGAGCTTTGACAAGAAATTTTCGGGGCAGCTCTTTGCGCTTAAGGTAAGGGGCGAGAGCATGATAAATATAGGTATCTTTGACGGCGATACTGTCATAGTTGAGCAGACAGAGGTAGCAAGCAACGGCGATGTCGTTGTTGCCCTTGTTAATGAAAATGAGGCAACTGTCAAGACCTTCTATAAAGAGGACGGGCATTACAGACTACAGCCCGAAAATGATACTATGGAGCCTATTATTGTTGACGAGGTAAGCATTTTGGGCAAGGTAGTTGCGCTTATGCGCTATTTCTGAGTTAGAGGTAAGAGGTTAGAAATAAGAGGTAAGATATAAGAAAGGCGGTGTGTTTTTTGGCGGATAGATGTGCAAGCTGTGGGGCTATTCTCCCCGAAGGGGCTAAGCTTTGTACGAGCTGCGGCAAAATTGTGACAAAGAACACGCGCCTGCGTACTGAAAATTATCCGCAGAGAAAGGCGGCGCCCGATGTTCAGACAGGCGCGAGGGTGTATTCCCATAAGCCTACACCTACTGCGGTAATGGACCTTATCGGGCAGGAGCCTAAACCAAAGAGAAAGTCAGAGCCGCCGCAGGCTAAAAAGGCGGCAGGCGCAAAGCCAAAAAGCAAAAAGCAGGCAAAGAAAAAGACCTCAAAGGGTAAATTCATAGCGGCATTTCTGATATTTATAGCAGTGTTGCTGCTTTTGCTGTTTATGCTTATTTATACCCTCGGGATAAGGGAGGCTAAAAACCTTACCTACACCCCCGAAAGCTCGGTAGTCAAGCTGAGCTTTGATACATACGGCGAGGCGGCGGAGAATTTCTTTTCAGCGCCCGAGTGGAGCTATAATGTTTTCTCGGGGCAGGCATCAGTTTCGGGAAAGAATAAGGGAACTACCTATAAATACGTCTTTGAGGACGGAAAGGTGGTTTGCGTATACGTCGGTGAGGAAAAGCTTACCGAGCAAAAGGAAATAGATATCCTTGTGCAGAGAATGTTCATATAGGCAGGTACAGAAAGGCATTTAGATGAAGAGGAAAAAGGAATTTGAACCGAAAAAGCTGTTAAATGCGGTCTTTTCGCAGAAGTTTATAGTGGTTTCACTTTTGCTTTTGCAGATAGCGTTTTTGATCTTTGCAATAATCTCTCTTGCAGGGCAGTTTGTGTTTATTTACTATTTCTTCCTTTTGGTCGAGATAATCGTGGTGATGTATGTCATCAACTCAAATGAGAACCCTGCCTATAAGCTGGCGTGGATAATGCCTATTCTTATCTTCCCCGTGTTCGGGGCGGTTGCGTTTTTGTACCTTAAATTTCAAAGCAGCTACCGCTATGAGAAAAATCTATCTATCAAAAAAATCGAAAATACAAAGCCCTATTTAAAGCAAAAGGGCAGTGTTATAAAAGCGCTTGAGGAGAAAAACCAAAACGTTTCAAACCTTGCGCACTATATGAGAGTGTACGGTGGCTACCCTATATACCAGAATACCGAGGTGACATATTTTAAGCTCGGTGAGGAAAAGTTCGAGGCAATGGTGAGGGAGCTTGAAAAGGCTAAGCACTTTATTTTTATGGAATATTTTATCATCGACAAGGGCTATATGTGGGATACTATCCATGAAATACTTGTAAGAAAGGCAAAAGAGGGCGTTGAGGTAAGGCTTATGTATGACGGCATGGGCACCCAGTCCGAGCTGCCGTATAAATACGATAAAAAGCTGCGTGACGAGGGGATAGACTGCAAGGTCTTTAACCCTTTCGTTCCGCTTGTTACGACCATTCAGAATAACCGCGACCATAGAAAAATACTTATTATCGACGGGCATACGGGCTTTACGGGCGGTGTGAACATCGCAGATGAGTATATAAACAAAAAAGAGCGTTTCGGCCACTGGAAGGATACCGCCATTATGCTTAAGGGCGAGGGTGTGTGGAATTTGACGATGATGTTCTTCCAGCTTTGGGAGATAACGGGCGAGCAGTCAGTGGCGCAGTATGATGAATACCGCCCCTCGGCTTTTGAAAAGCTTGATACCGAGGACGACAGCTTTGTGCTGCCCTTTTCCGATTCGCCGCTTGATGATGAGAATGTAGGCGAGCTTGTTTATATGAACATCATCAATAACGCTAAGGATTATGTTTATATCACCACCCCCTACCTTATCCCCGATAACGAGATGATGACAGCACTCTGCTTTGCCGCTAAAAGTGGGGTGGATGTAAGGATAATAGTTCCCGGTATCCCCGATAAATGGTATATAAGGCTTATCGGCCAGTCGTTTTATAAAGACCTTATCGCTAAGGGCGTTAAGATATATGAGTATAAGGAAGGCTTTATCCACGCTAAGAATTTCCTCTCGGACGATAATACGGCGGTGGTGGGGACGATCAACCTTGATTACAGAAGTTTATATCTTCACTTTGAATGTGCGGCATATATGTACGGAAGTGAGTGCATCGCCGATATCAAGGAGGATTTTGAGGATATGTTTGAGAGCCATTGCCATAGGGTTACTTATGAGGAATGCGCCTCACGCCCGATAGCGCAGAGAATGCTAAGCGCTGTGCTTGGGCTGTTTGCACCGCTTTTGTAACTATATTTAAGGAGATTTGATATATGAAGTCATTTCAGCTTAAAAGGCTTGTCGCTGCGGCTGCGGCGCTTGCAATATCGCTAAGCGCGCTCGGCTCGTCGGGGGTGACGTCTTTTGCATCTGACAGCGGCGAAAAGCAGGAAACTACAGAAGTTAAGGATATGGAAAGCTACCGCGAGCGACTGGGTGAGATATCAAAGGAGCAGCATGAGCTTGATAAGCAGATAGCTGATGCACAGGAGAATATCGACCACCAGGAGCAGGTGCAGAAAAACATCAGCGCGCGCATTAACAGCTTAAATGAGGAAATAAATATCACAAATAACTACATATACGAGCTTGATGTTAAGATAATCGGCCAGCAAAGGCTGGTTGACGAAAAGCAGGAAGAGATAGATAAGGGCGTTTCCGATTTCAAGGGCAGGCTGAGGGCTATGTATATAGCAGGCAGCGAGGGCTATACCGAGATAATCATGAGTTCTAATGATTTCTTTGATGTTCTTATGCGGACTGAGCTTATAAAGCGCGTGGCTGACCATGACAAAAAAGAGCTTGACCGCCTTGTTAAGCTCAAAAACGAGCTTACCGAGCAGAAAAAGGAGCTTGATGACCAAAAGGCGGAGTACAAGGAGCAGCTTGACAGCTTGTCTGAAAAAATGCAGTATTTAGATGAGCTTTATGAAAAGAGTACCGCAAGCATGGAGGAGTCAAAGGAGCTTAAGGACAAGCTTGATGAGCAGAGCAAGATACTAAACTCCGAAAAGGCGCAGTATGCCGACAAGCTATCCGAGTTTTTAAAGGACGATTACGGCGACAGCGCCGATGAAACGGGAAGAATGCAGACAGAGCTTGCAGCTATCAAAAAGCTGCGCGAGCTTTGGAGTCAGCAGACGGCCGACACCGCTAAAAAGGACGAAACGGAAGAAACCAAAAAGGGCGAGTGCCTTTATAACTTCGGCTGGCCGTGCCCGTCTACAAAGGTGGTTACCTCGGGCGTTGGCGCGCGGTGGGGAACTACCCATAAGGGGCTTGATATCGGCGCGAATATGGGCAGCGAGATAGTTGCGTCAGAGGGCGGCAAGGTGGTTATCGCCTGCAACGAATGCACGCATAATGTTCCGAAGGACGGCAGCTGCGGCTGCGGCGGCGGTTACGGAAACTACGTTGTTATCGACCACGGCAACGGCTTTCTTACCCTTTACGGGCATCTCACCGAGGCGACAGTCGCAGTCGGCCAAAAGGTCGATAAGGGGCAGAAGATAGGTATAAGCGGCACAACGGGCTGGTCAACAGGCCCGCACCTGCACTTCGAGCTAAGATACGGCGGCAACTATATGAACCCGCTGTCGTTCGTGACTTACTGATACTATGAAGAATAACGAGATACGATATAGGGGAGAGCGTATACCCGAAATACTGCTTTATCGACAAACTAAAACCGTCTTAGTATAACACTAAGACGGTTTGCTTTTTATCAATAGCTTACATACTGCGTCGGGTCTACGGGATTGCCGTTTAGGCGCACCTCAAAGTGGCAGTGGTCGCCCGTTGACCAGCCTGTCGTGCCGACAGCGCCGATCTTCTGCCCCTGCTCAACGTGGTCGCCTACCGAAACCGATGCATACTGCATATGTCCGTAAAGCGTCCAGTAGCCGTTGCCGTGGTCGATTATTACATGGTTGCCATAGCCGCCTCCACAGCCGCAGCTGCCGTCCTTCGGCCAGTCATGGGTACATTCGTTGCAGGCAACTATGACTGTTCCGCTGCTTGATGCAACTACAGCCGAGCCTCTTATTCCCCAGGTGCTTATGTCTATCCCCTTGTGGTATGCGCCCCAGCGCCAGCCCATATATGAGGTTATGCCGTACTGCCCCGGAACAGGCCACATAAAGCCGCTGTTTGAAACGGGCGCTGAGTAGCTCTCATCGCTTTGTGAGTCATTAGATGCGGTAGATGTATCGTTTTCCTCATAGCTTTGCTGCTGTGCTGCCTGCTCAGCCTCACGCCTTTTGCGCTCGGCCTCCTCCGCCTCACGTCTTTTGCGCTCAGCCTCCTCTGCCTCACGCGCCTTGCGCTCCTCTTCCTTTTTGTAGAGGGCAGCAAGCTCGTCCTCATACTGCTCCTGCTCGGCCACGATCTGTTCTTTGTTTTTCTCGTATGCAGCCTCTGCCTTTTCAAGCCCTGCTATGATCTCCTCGCTCTCGGTGTAAAGCTTTGCAAGCTTTTGCTTTTGCTCCTCGCTCTTTTGCCGCTGGGTGTCAAGCTCGCTGCTTGCCTTTTTCAGCTCTGCCTGATTTTTCTCAAGCACCGAAAGCTGCGCCTCGTATTCGTCCTTTATCGCTATCAGCCTGTCAAGCTCGGTGCTGTCGTGGTCTGCTACACGCTTGATAAGCTCTATCTTCATCAGCATATCGTAAAAGTCCGTCGCCCCGAGAAGGATTTCCGTATAGCTCTCGCTGCCTGCAACGTATAAAGCCCTGAGTCTTCCGCCAAAGTCCTTTACGCCCTGCTCGATCTCGTCCTTTTTGAGTGCTATGGCTTGCTGCTGCTTAGCTA
>JAGBNQ010000023.1 GCA_017634275.1 Ruminococcus sp.
ATTCCTTCAGCGCTGATTACTCTAAGTGTACAGCAAAGAGAGTCTGCAAGAATGATTCAACACACGTTGAGGAAGAAACTGTCGAGACAACAGAAACAGTTATCAAGGAGCCTACATACGAGGAAAAGGGACGTTCTTCATATACAGCTGTTTTCGAGAATAAGGCATTTGAGACTCAGACTGTAGAGGCTGAAACTCCTGCTAAGGTTCACACCTATGAGGCGGTTGACGCTAAGGAGCCTACCTGCGAGGAAGACGGCAACAAGGCTTACTATGTAAGAGATGACGGCCTTCTCTTTGAGGATATGGCAGGCACTAAGGAAACAACAGCCGAGGCTGTTAAGATCCCTGCTTTAGGTCATGACTATGAGCTTACAGCAGTTGAATTGTCCGAGGATAATTCTAAGATCAAGAGAACATATATCTGCAAGAACGATAAAACTCATACATACTCTGTAGAGGCTGACACTGTTGAGGCCTCCAGAAAGGACGCTACCTGCACAGAGGAAGGCGAGGTAGTTTATGAGGCTGACTTCTCCGAGGCTAAGGACGGCAGCGATGTTGAGCAGATCACAGTAGCTATCGAAAAGCTTGAGCATGACTGGAGCGATTGGACAGTTACTAAGGAGGCTACAGTTGACGAAGAGGGCGAGGAAACTCGTACCTGCGCAATTTGCGGCGAAACTGAAACAAGAGCTATCCCGAAACTCACTGATGAGACCTCTGAGGGCGAAAACAAGGAAGATCCCAAAAAGAACGATTCCAAGAAGGACGATACCAAGAAGGACGATGCTAATAAGGGCAATACCGCAAACAACACAAACGGTACAGCTACAAGCAACCCCGTAACCGGTACAGCAGCAGCACTCGGTATTGTTGCAGCAGCTCTCGGTTCACTTGCTATCTTCAAGAAGAGAAAGTAATCAAACAGAGCTTTAAGAAATAATAAAAGCAGCAGGGCTTGCCTTGCTGCTTTTTTGTAGGTGAAAATATGCTTATAAAAAGGTTAATTTGTTTAATATCAGCCGCCATGCTTGCGTCATTTTCGGCTGACGCAGTCTTAGCAAAGGGCGATGACGGTAGCTTTGCGCTGACCTCCGCCGAAACTAAGGCAGGCAGTGAATTCACAGTCGAGCTTTCGGTAAAGGACAGCACGGGGCTTGCAGGCTTTCAGATAGAGATTGAGTATGACAGCTCGGTGTTCACTCTTCAAAATGCCGAGGCAGTTGATTATAATGACGTAGTCCTCGGTAATACCGAAAACGAGCCGTTTACCGTTCTTTGGATGGACGCTTACGGCACCCATTCCGACCAAAACGGCACATTTGCGCGCCTTACCTTTAAAACCGCCGATGATGCCGCGGCAGGCGTGTATGAAATGAATGTCACCTTTGACAGCGATAATATCCTTGACCTTTCCCTTGAACCGCTTGATTTCGGGGTGGAAAACGCCGCCGTTACCGTTAAGGATAACAGAAAGGTGACTGAGCTTACAAATATGCCCACGGGCACAAAGGCCAAGACTGCCGCGGTGACTGATAAAGCGACCGCTAAGGCTGATGTTACTACAAAAGCCACTACGGAAAAGGAAACGACTAAAATAAAGACCACGACCACCGCCTCTGAGCAAAAGGCAGAGAGCAAAACGACTAAAAAGGAAACAGCTGCAACCGATGAAAGCAGCTCAAATGACGGCAAAAAGACCACAAGCAAGGGCACAAAGAAAGCCGATGAGCCCACAGCGACCGAAAGCGAGCATCAAACAGAATCTGCCACCGTTTTCGATGAAAGCGGCTCATCTTCGTCAACATTGACCACCGCCGCGGCCACGACCACCAAAGCCGCCGACTCCGCCACCGAAAAAGAGGGCAAAAGCAGCACAAAAATGTTCGTCGCCATCGCCGCGCTTGTCGCTATGGCAGCCGCCGTCGCCGCAGTTTGGGTGATAGTTGCCAAAAAGAAGAAATAATCATGTTTGCCCGAAAATCCCGGCGCGGCTTGCCGCGCGATAATTCCGTAGGATTTTGCCTAAATCGGAAAAACGCATTATTAAAAGCCTATACGCAACCTTTAGCGTATAGGCTTTTTCTTAACTTATCCTCTTGCCTTTCTTTTTCTTGGGCTTGTCCTCAATAGGCGCCTCTTTGCCGCCCATGTCCTCAAAAACCGCCTCGCCGTCATTCTTAAGATAGTCAAACTCGGGGTTTTCCTCGCCGAGCTTGTCGTAGTAGGGCTGAATAACGTATTTCCTTATCACCGGGTAGCAGTTAAAGCAGGTTACAAAGCAAAGAAAGCTCATCGTCCAGAATATCATCAGGAAAAATGAAAGCGGCAGTAAATACATCATCAAAAGCCCGACGATTATCCATACAAGTAATGTCACAAGCGACTGCTTTAGCCCAAGGCTTGTTAAGAAAAATGAGTTCTTTAGTATTTGCCTTAAACTCAGCGTTGTAGAAACTATCATAAGATAGATGTAAAAATGCATCATAAAGAAAACTATCACGCACATCAGACAAAGCAGGAAAGGAATATACATGATCTTATTCTGCTCTGCCCAAAGGCTGTATGAGGGTATCGCCACAAAAAATGCGGCTAAGAACAGTATGTCGATAAGCCCCATTATAAGCCCCTGCTTGAAATTTTTCTTGAAAGCCTCCCAGAAATCGTGCCAGATAAAAGCGTGCCTCTCCTGCGAGTAATTTCTTGCTACCTTTGTCATCGCCGCTGTTGCAGGCCCGAAGGTAACTATCGGTATGCAGGCAAGCAGGTAAATGAGGTTCAGCCCCATAAGCACCCACATTCTTCTTCCGTAGACCTCCATAAACTTGAATATGCCGACCTTTTCCTGCGGCGCTTTTGGTATGCCCGGTCCTGCGTTGTTGTAGTTTGAGAATATTCCCATAATTTCACTTTCCTTTGTCTTATGTTTGTAATATCTTGTAAACACAGCTCATAACGCTCTGTAAAAGCGATGCTGCCCCCGTTATTGATAAAAGTATCAACAGCTTTACCGAGTAAAGCTTTGTTATGTCAGCTAAATGCCGATCATTGCTGTCACTTAACAGCGTTTTGAAAACTATCCCCGACATGGTGATAGACTCTCTTGCCGCGAGAATAAGTATCAGCAGCGCTGCCGCCCCCTCGGGCAATAGTAAGAACGCAAACATCACTATCCCGTCCTTGCCGTATGATGAGAAAACAGATGCCGCAGCAGCCCCTATCCCAACAGCCTTGTAAAACAGCACAAGCACCGTAAACGGCTGCCCCAAAGCACACAGCCCGAGCAGATAGATCACCGCCATAAACAAAAGCCCCGTCATAAAGCTTTTTATAAGCGCCGCCCCGAAATCAAGTGAGAGCCGCTCTTCGATCAGGCTGTCCCTTATCATCAAAAATGATGAAAGCATATCACCGCTGACATAGCAGTAAATAAGCGTTCCGAACAGCACCCCCATAAGCGCCGCTATCATCAGAAAAATAAATAAGTCAAGCCTTTTTGGACTTGTTACCCTGCGCATAAATATCACCCCTTAACCTATGGTAATATATATGCAGCCTTGTCCTTCTTTATTACCTGATGCTCGCTTTGCAATTCCATTTCAAGACCGAGGTATCATTTAGAAAGCTCGTAAGCCCTTTGTGTGCAGGCCTTGCAGCAATCCTCTACCGCTTTTTTAAGGTTATTTTCCCTTAGCTTGTCAAGCCCTGCGATAGTTGTTCCGCCCTTTGAGGAGACCATTGTTATCAGCTCATCAAGCGTTTTTCCGCTGTCGGTTATCATCTTAGCCGAGCCCGTGAGTGACTTTGCAAAAAGCTCTGTCGCCGCCGCCTTGTCTATCCCGACGCTTTCGGCATACTCAATGAAATACTGCGCGTAAAGGTAAATAAAAGCAGGCGATGAGCCGTTTATCGCGATTATCTCCTTCATCTTATCCTTCGGCACTACGCTGTATATCCCCGTAGAACCAAATATATCACATACAAGTGAAAATTCCTCGTCAGTCACATATTCATTTCGTGAAAGCGCAGTTGCCCCCTCGCCGAGCAGCAGGGGAGTGTTCGGCATTACAAGCACTACCTTTGCATTCTTAACTGTCCTTTTTGCATAGTATTCATCACTTACCCCTGCAAGTATAGATACTATAACAGTTTCCTCAGTGACCTCATCTGCCACCTCGTCAAGCACCTCTTCAAGCTGCTGCGGTTTTATTGCAAAGAATACATATTTGCATTCCTTAACTACCTCTTTGGCATCGCCTAAAGCCTTTACGCCGTTTGCCTCCGCCCTTTCAAGCGCAGGCTCAAACTTATCATATGCGTAAAGCTCTGTATCTGCCGCCTTGCTGCTGCCCTTTATGCCCTGCATTATAGCCGAGCCCATGTTTCCTGCACCAATAAATCCTACCTTAATCATTTTATCAAGTCCTTATAATTTTTATTCCGTTTCTTTCGAGTGCTGTGAGTGCCTTCTCAAAGCATTCCTCTTTAACAAGTATATAGTCCGTATTGTATGTCGATACGGCAAAAATGCTTATCTTTTCATCTGCCAGTATACCCGCTATCTTTCCGAGAATCCCTATAAGCGAGAAATCAAGCTCGCCCTTTATCCGAAAGCCCCTCCAGCCGTCCTCGCGTGCCGTAGTGCCTTGTGGAGTTTTGTCCGTTTTGCATACAAGGGAAACTTCATCACCCGTTACCCCCACAAAGCAGAATCCGCATTTCAGGTCGATATCCTTAACGTCACTTACCTTGCAAACGGTGAGCCTGTAGTTTAAAGCCTCGATCTCCATATCAGCTTTTCTCTATCTTTCCGAGCGATAAGTCCTTAAGGTATGCGTTTATGAACCCGTCAAGGTCGCCGTCCATTACCGCCTGCACCTGCGTTGTTTCATAGCCTGTTCTTGTGTCCTTTACAAGTGTGTAGGGCATAAATACATATGAGCGTATCTGTGAGCCCCACGCAATTTCCTTCTGCACGCCCTTGATGTCGGATATCTTGTCTAAATGCTCCTGCTCCTTGATTTTAACAAGCTGTGCTGTCAAAAGCATCATAGCGTATTTTCTGTTCTGCACCTGTGAGCGCTGTGTCTGACAAGATGCCACAAGCCCCGTGGGAATGTGCGTAAGCCTTACCGCAGACGATGTCTTGTTTATGTGCTGACCGCCTGCGCCCGATGAACGGAAAACGTCCATTTTGATATCCTCAGGCCTTATCTCGACCTGAATGCTCTCATCTATCTCGGGCATTACATCTACCGCCGAGAATGATGTGTGCCTGCTCCCCGAGCTGTCAAAGGGGGATATCCTTACAAGCCTGTGAATGCCTGCCTCGCTCTTAAGGTAGCCGTATGCATTCTCGCCCTCTATGAAAATAGATGCGCTCTTATACCCTGCGTCGCCGCCCTCCAAAATGTCCATTACCTGAACCTTGAAACCGTGCTTGTCAGCCCAGTGGGTGTACATTCTGTAAAGCATCTCCGTCCAGTCCTGCGCCTCTGTTCCGCCTGCACCGGCGTGCAGCGTGAGAATGCAGTTGCGGCTGTCATATTCGCCCTTTAAAAGCGTTTCGAGCTTTATCTTTTCAAGCTCGGCAGAGAGCTTGTTTATTTCCTCGCCTATCTCCTCGACCATAGAGTCATCATCTTCCTCTGCCGCCATTTCTATCATTACCTCAATGTCCTCTACAGCGGCGGTGAGCTTATTATATTTTTCCACCTTGCCCTCTAAGCTCCTTGTTTTCTGAAGTACCTTCTGCGAGTTTTCAATGTCGTCCCAGAACCCGGGCTCGGCAGCCTTTTCGTGCAGCTCCTCTATCTTCTCCTTGCTGTTTTCAATGTCATATACCGAATAAAGCTCCTCGACCTGCGGCTTGTATTTTTCAAGCTCGGCCTTTAAGTTTTCCAAAAATACCATAACTCTCTCCTTATTCCTTGTGTTCTCTTTCGGACTTTGCCTTCAAAGAAAAAGCTATAATTGTGCATAGTGCATTGTCCGAATATACCATACTATTATATTATATAACAAACTTGGCAAAAAGTAAAGAAAATTTTGTGAAAACTATTCCTTTTTTTTTAAAAGTATGCTATAATATCATTTTAGGGAGCAAATTTTGTTCCATTTTACAAAAAACAGATTAATGGGGAGAATAAAATCATGTTTTGTACTGTATGCGGTACTCAAAATCCTGACGGCGCAGAGCTTTGTGTGTCCTGCGGTGCAGCCTTGAAAAGGGCAGTGACTCCTGCCCCCGAAATGCAGCCTGCTATGCAAGACCCTGCAATGCAGCAGCCTATGCAGCAGCCCGCCTATGCGCAGGAGCTTTCGGCTATCGGTCAGGCGCTTTATGATTATTGTAAGGTAAAGCTCGACCCTCAGCTCAGTAAAGGCGGTATGGCCGCAGGCATCATTATCGGCGTTTTGCTGCTTGCTTTCGGGCTTTTTATCGGCGTTTATCAGATAGCACTTGTCGGGTTCTTTGCAGGGGTCATAGTAGCTGTCGCCGTGTGGGGTACCTATGTCGGCGCTAAAAAAGAGGGCGCGCGCCTGAAAAGTATATTCTCGCGCGACGGTGAGGAGTTTGTTCTGAGGGAATTTGCCTCCGCCCAGTCCTTTGCGCAGGATCAGTTCCGTATGAGCGGCTTTTATATCTTTGCGCGTGCTAAGGGCATTTTCCGTGTGGTGAGCGTCGAGCGCGTCACAAGGGTAAAGGAATCAACTAACTTTATCCCTACGGGTGTCCGCCTTGATGTGCTGATAAGCGATGAAACGGATACCACAAACGTCACACTCTGCCGCCTGCATATGACCAAAAGCCAGTCCGAGGCGGAGGAGCTTTATAACGAGATAGTTGCAAGAAAGCAGTTTGCATATGAACAGATGTATCAGGCAAACCGCTGAAAAATAGCTTTTACAGATAAAGAAAGGAGAACTAAACTTTGGAAACAAACAGATTTTACGGCTCGCGCTGTATATCCTGCGGCAATGTCTTTAAGCAGGGCGACGATATAGTCGTGTGCCCCGAATGCGGTACTCCTTATCATAGAGAGTGCTATCAGAAGGAGGGGAGCTGTATAAACACCGCCCTCCATGATACAGGCCACGCCTGGAAACCGATAACCGAGGAGGAGGCTGCCGCCGCGGAAAACAACGAGAACGGCAATATCCGCTGTATGCGCTGCGGACATGAGAACCCTGCCGATACGCTTTTCTGTACAAAGTGCGGCTTGCCGCTGCATCAGGCAGAGCCCCCCGTGCGCCCCTTTAACGATAACTATAACGGCAGCGCTGATTATAATTCGCAGAATAACGGCGCTTATCATCAAAATGGTGAAAACAGCGCTGTTTCGCCCTTTGCAAATACCATAATGCTTGATAAAAATTCCGAGATAGACGGCATTACTATCGAGGATTATGTCTGCTATGTCAAGAGCAATCCGCTTTACTTTATCACAACGTTTTTCCGCTTTTTCAAGCTAAAGACCAAGATATCCTTCAATTTCGGCGCGGTGCTTTTTCCCGAGTTCTATATGCTCTACCGCAAGATGTTCGTGCGCGGCATCATAATGCTTATACTAAGCTTTGCTCTGTCCGTTCCTGCTTATATCTATATGGGTACGCAGGAATTTATGGGGCAGGTGTTTATCAAAAGCGGTGCCTCCTTCGTTGAGGGCAAGACCTTCCAGCTCATCTATCAGGCGTCATATTACGCATTCTGGGCGGTAAGGCTGCTGCTGGGCTTTTCGGTAAACTATATGTATTATTCCTCCGTCAAGAAAAATATACGGCGGATAAAGGCCGAAAACCCCGATGAAATACAGGCAAGGCAGATAATGGCGCTCTCGGGCGGTGTATCATGGCCTGCTGTTATAATGGGTATAACTGTTATGTTCGCCCTTTTTACGGCACTTATCACTTTTATGAATAAGGTTGTGCTGTAAATTTACAAAAAGTTTACAAATTAAGCTTATTACAAGTTGACAAAACCTGCGGCTTGTGATATAATAATTAAGTTATCCTTGCTTGTACAAATAGTGCAGGCGAAATCCAAAGGGAGGTGCATTTAAAATGGCAAAGTTGACAGAAAACTACGAGGCAATGGTCGTTTTCAGCATGAAGAAGGAAGAAGAGGAGATCAAGACTCTTATCGAGAAATTCACTGCTATGATCAGCGCTGAGGCTGAGGATGTTACAACAAACGAGTGGGGCAAGAGAAAGCTTGCATACGCTATCAACTACGAAAACGAGGGCTACTATGTTCTTTGGAACTTCACAGCTAAGCCTGAGTTCCCGGCTGAGCTCGAGCGTGTCCTGGGCATTACAGACGGCGTTATTCGTTTCCTGATAACACTTAAGTAATTGACCCCTTTTAGACGGAATGGAGAGTGTTTAATATGCTTAACAGAGTTATTTTGATGGGCAGGATCGCTAACGATATCGAAGTAAGGCAAGGCGGCGGACAGCCCGTAGTGAGCTTTTCGATAGCTGTTGAAAGAAGTTATACTGACCAGAACGGCCAGAGACCTGTTGATTTTATCGACTGTGTCGCATGGAGACAGCAGGCAGAGTTCATCGGCAAATATTTCGGTAAAGGCAGAATGATAGCTGTCGAGGGTGAACTCCGTAAGAGAGATTTTACTGACAAAAACGGAAACAAGCGCTATGTGACCGAGGTCTATGTAGATAAGGTGTCATTTACCGGTGAGCCTAAGCAGGACGGCGGCAATTATCAGGGCGGCTATAATAATAACGGCTATAATAACAATTATGGCGGCAATAATTACAGCAATCAGAATAATTACCAGCAGCCCCAGTAGAATAACTACCAGCAGCCTCAGTACGATCAGGCACCGCAGCAGAACAGCAATATGTCTATCGGCGGTATGGATGATTTTGAGGAAATAATAAGCGATGACGGAGTTCCGTTCTAAGAAATGTAACATTTGAATTTAGTTAGGAGGATAGATCAATGGAAAACCAGAGACCTGCAAGGCCTGTAAAGAGAGGCCGCAAAAAGGTTTGTATGTTCTGTGTTGACAGAGCTGAAACTATAGACTATAAGGATATAACAAAGCTCAGAAAGTGCATGACAGAGAGAGCAAAGATTCTCCCCAGAAGAGTTACAGGCACTTGCGCTTATCATCAGAGAGAGCTCACAAAGGCTATCAAGAGGGCACGTCACGTTGCACTTTTGCCTTATGTAGCTGACTAAAATATAAGTCTATACAGAGCGGAGATATCCTTATCAGATGTCTCCGCCCTTTTTATAATTAATTGAAATAAAGGCAGCTTTTGCATTATCGAGCGCCAATAATTAATACTTGCAAAATTCTGTGATTTATGGTATTATATTTGTAAAGACTACCCGAATAAAGAAAGGAGAACGGTTTATGAAAGATATAAAGATAGAAAAGGATAAGCTCATTCCCTGCGTTCCTACAAGGGATCTCGTGGTGTTTGAGGATATGACCGTTAATTTCGAGGTCGCAAGGGGTTTTACGATAAGCGCCGTTAAAAAGGCTATGAACGGCGACGGCCTTGTTTTCCTTATAGCGCAAAGAAGTGTCGCGGTCGAGGAGCCTGAGAAGAAGGATCTCTATAAATACGGCGTTTTAGGTGAGGTAAGGCAGGTAATAAAATCCCCGAGCGGTGTTTACAGATGCCTTGTAAATGCTTTTGCAAAGGGTAAGCTTTTAGACCTTGTCAAGATCAAGGATAACTGCCTTTATGCGACTGTTAAGACTGTCGGTATCGGCAAAGAAAAGGTAAGCGAGGTAGAGCTTACCGCCCTTATGCGTCAGGTGAGTGAGGCTTTTGAGAACTATCTCGAGGTGATACCCCGTATACCGAAGGAGCTTTATTATGACGTAGCCTCCGCCGAAACTCCGAAGGAGCTTTTTGAGGCGATAGCCTATAATATCCCTCTGCCTACCGATGATAAGCAGATAATGCTTGACCTTAATACATACGGTGAGCGCCTTGCGTACCTGCTTTCTACCCTTTCTCATGAGATAGAGGTTAGTATGTTAGAGCGCGAGATACATGACCACGTTGCGTCTACTATTGATAACCAGCAGCGTGAGTATTATATCCGCGAGCAGATAAGGGCTTTGCATAACGAGCTTGGTGACGGCGAGGTCGATGAGAGCGATGAGGCGCAGAGCTACCTTACAAAAATAGCCGAGCTTACCGCCTCCGATGAGGTAAAGGATAAGCTCACTATGGAGGCTAAGCGCCTTGCAAAAATGCCCTCGGGCACGCAGGAGGCCGTTGTTATAAGGAATTACCTTGATACCTGCCTTGCCCTCCCTTGGAGCGAAAAGACTGAGGACAGGCGTGATATCAAAAAAGCCGAGAGCATTCTTGAAAAAGACCACTACGGCCTTAAAAAGGTAAAGGAGCGCGTGCTTGAAAACCTCGCTGTAAGAATGATGACCCCCGATATCAAGGGTCAGGTCATCTGCCTTTACGGCCCTCCCGGTGTTGGTAAGACCTCCGTCGGCAAGAGCATCGCAAGGGCGCTTGACAGAAAGTATGTCAGAGTATCGCTGGGTGGTGTCAGAGATGAAAGCGATATCAGAGGCCACAGAAAGACATACGTCGGCGCTATGCCCGGGCGTATCATTGACGCTATGCGTCAGGCAGGAACAAAAAACCCCGTTATTTTGCTTGATGAGATAGATAAAATGAGCAATGATTTCCGCGGCGACCCTTCGAGCGCTATGCTTGAAGTGCTTGACGGCGAGCAGAACTCGGGCTTTAGAGATCACTATGTCGAGCTGCCCTTTGACCTCTCCGAGGTGCTGTTTATAACTACAGCCAACTCGCTTGATACCGTTGCCGCACCTCTGCTTGACAGAATGGAGGTCATCGAGCTTTCAAGCTATACAAGAGAGGAAAAATTCAATATCGCAAAGCTGCACCTTATCCCTAAGCAGCGCGAAAAGCATGGTCTGAAGGCCTCACAGATAAGGATCAGCAACGATGCTGTCTATACGCTTATTGATAACTATACAAAGGAGGCAGGCGTTCGTAAGCTTGAACGCGCTATAGCCACCCTTTGCAGAAAGGCTGTCAAAAAGCTCCTTGAAAATGAGGAGGAAACTAAGATAACCTTTAAGGCAAGCAATCTGGAGGAGTATTTGGGGCATAAAAAATACCTCCCCGACCTTGCGGCGGAAAAGGACGAGGTAGGCCTTGTGAACGGCCTTGCATGGACATCTGTCGGCGGCGTGCTTATGCCGCTTGAGGTGCTTGTGCTTGACGGCAAGGGCAAGGTAGAGCTTACAGGCTCGCTCGGTGACGTTATGAAGGAGTCGGCTCAGATAGCGGTGAGCTACTGCCGTTCGGTTGCCGATAAATATGAGATATCTCCCGATTTCTACGAGAAAAAGGATCTCCATGTTCATGCCCCCGAGGGCGCTGTTCCGAAGGACGGCCCGTCGGCAGGCGTTACAATGGTAACGGCAATGGTATCCGCCCTTTCGGGAATACCCGTAAGAAAGGACGTTGCAATGACGGGCGAGATAACTCTCCACGGCAAGGTGCTGCCGATAGGCGGCCTGCGTGAAAAGCTCATGGCGGCTTATAAGGCGAAGATAAAGACAGTCATAATCCCTGCTAAGAATAAGGGCGACCTTGATGAGGTCGATGATGTTGTAAAGGCAAGCCTTGAAATAATCTTCGCAGACGAGCTTACGACCGTGCTTGAACACGCACTTGTCAAGGTAAATAAGCCCTTCAAGCCCTCCGACCTTAAAACCGTTAAGCGCACTAAAAAGGCAGTTCTGACAGCAAACTGAAAGGGCAGATAATGGACGTTTTTATGCGTGACAAAATAAAGAATGCTGTAATTATCGCGCTTATCGTTACAGCCTTGCTGTATATTCCCGTAAGGCTTGTTTATTTCAGGCTTTATCCGGGTGACAGGATAAAGGGCGAACTCAGGCTCTTTATTGACGGGCAGGAATATCCGCTTGACAAAGAGGATATCACCTATGAGTATGAGCATGAAAAAACCGACGGAGAAATAAATGACGGGGAAATATCCCTTAAGGCAGGGGAATACGGGCAGTATCTTATCATACTTACCCCACCGCAGGATATTCCCCCTATAACCATAAGCGTACTTCAGGGTAACTGGTGGAATAAGGAAAGCTTTGACCTTTCTATTAAGGTAGATACCGAGCGCGGCAGCATTACCTATGTGGGGGAGCAAAGCTATATAACGGAGTATGGCTTTACAAAAAGCGAGGAAATATCAAAAAGCCGGCTCTTAAGCGATGAGGAGCTGTTTATAGGCCTCGGCTCATTATAAGTAAAGGACATAATATGAATTATCAGAATGCACAGTTTTTTACCTCATTCGGCAGGCTCTCGCAGATGCCGCCGTCTGACAGGGTGGAGATAGCCTTTTCGGGGCGCTCTAATGTGGGGAAATCCTCACTTTTAAATAAAATACTTAACCGCAAGGCGCTTGCAAGAGTAAGCTCTATGCCCGGAAAAACGGTTACGATAAACTTTTTCTCACTTGAAAATGTTTTCTTTGTCGATCTGCCCGGCTATGGCTATGCTAAGGTGTCAAAGCGCGAAAAAGAAAAGTGGGGCGAGCTGATAGGCGGCTACCTGAATGACGGCGAGCGGCAGTTAGAGCTTGTTTTCCAGCTTATAGATATCCGCCACGCGCCGTCAAAGGAAGATATCATGATGATAAACTTCCTCATTGATAACGAGATACCCTTTGTTATCATCTTCACAAAGGCAGATAAGCTAAAGCCCTCAAAGCGCGAGGAGAGAATGCAGGGCTTTGCAAGGGAGATACCATGCTTTGAGCAGATAACGAGCATTGTAGCATCGACTGTAACGGGCGAGGGGATAGAAGAAATTCGTGAGATAATCGAGGAGGTCGCCGAGGGTGCGGAAATATACCACCTGCCGCCCGATGCAAACGATGATTACGAGGACTTTTATGATGAGCCCTCTGACGATGAGCCGCCGCAGGGCTTTGGCGGCGGTTACTTAAGACCTAACAGAAAATGATAACACAAAGGCGCGGTAATTCGCGCCTTTTTTACGCTTTTGGCAGAGTGAAAAATACTTCGATATCTAACTATCTTCGCGATGCGCGCTGTTGCGCGGAAAAATGCACATATTTGACGTATATCAAATATTAGATATCGAAGTAATTTTTTGTGCAATTTGCCAACTGTACGTTTTAATGTATAGTTAAGTGTTCATCATCTCGCGCCTGAAATACCTGTCACGGTACTTGCCGGGGGACATATCATAATAGCGCCGAAACGTTCTTGCAAAATGGCTGTAGGAGGAAAAATGCAAAATATCCGAAATTTGGGACAGCTCGTAATCTGAAAAGCGCAGCATATTCTTTGCCGCCTCAAGCCGCTTTAAAATAACATATTCCGAAATGCTCACCCCGACCTCGCGCTTGAAAAGCGTTGAAAGGTAAGAGGGGTTAAGCCCTACCATGCTGCTAAGATCGTTTACGGTTATCTGCTCGTGCAGGTGGTAGGGGATATAATCAACACATTGTATTATCGGCTTAGAGTATATATCTGCCTTTCTTGCAGATGCTACCTGCTTTGTGAAATACTCGGTGGTTTCGATGTGAAGATCGTATTGCTCACGCTCAGTCTTTGCGCGGTCATATCTTCTTATAAAGAGATCGCTTGCGTTGTAGGCTTTTTCCGCGTCCATTCCGCCCTCTATCGCAAAGCGCGTGCATAATGTGACGTGGCAAATGTTTAAGTATCTTAAATTCACCACGGGGTCATCGGAAAGGTGGCCGACTTCGTTTGAGTTCATAATGCGCATAGTTTCCTCAACGGAATGCATATCGCCGTTTTTTAAAAACTCAAACTGGCGCATATCGTTGTCGTAGCTGTGGTGGTGAAAGCTGTTCTCGCGGTTGATATATTCAAGGTAGGTTATCTGTTTGTCCATTGTTTCTTTCATTGTTTTCGCTCCTTTCATAATTGTGAAATGCCTGCAAAACTATGATAGCATATTTTTTTATTTATGTCAATAAAAATGCTCAAAATCTAATAAAAATGCTTTACTTTTGTTTTGCTTAGTGATATAATCATCTCTTGAAAGAGAGGAATAAAAGAACATGAGAAAGAATACTATTAATATGACAGAGGGAAGTATTTTAAAAAATCTGCTGTACTTTGCGTTCCCTGTGCTTATCGGCAACATTTTTCAGCAGCTTTATAACGTTGCCGACACCGCGATAATCGGCAATATTTTAGGTGACACAGCACTTGCGGCGGTTGGTGCTGCAGCACCTGTTTACGGGCTTTTGATAGGCTTTGCAGGTGGGCTTACCAACGGCTTTGCGGTAATTCTTGCAAGAAATTTCGGCGCTAAAAACGAGCGTGAGATGAAAAAGAGCGTAACGCTTACCTACCTTTTATCGGGCGGTGTGGCATTTATTCTGACTATTGCAAGCTTAATGTTTTTACATCCGCTTATGCTATCGCTCAAAACGCCTAAGGACATTATAGCCGATACCGAGAACTATATGAAGATAATAATTCTCTTTTCGTTTATTACTATTGCCTATAATATGCTTGCAGGGATGATGAGGGCGGTAGGAAATTCAAAGGCGCCGCTTTATTTTCTCATCGTCAGCACATTTGTAAACATTGTGCTTGATTTTCTGTTTGTTAAGGGGTTTGGCTTAGGCGTTGCAGGCGCGGCAATTGCTACCGTTATCTCGCAGGGGGTATCTGTAGTGCTTTGCTTTATATATGCGGCAAAGAAATGCGGATTCTTGCTCTTTGACAGAAAATATCTTACAGCTGACAAGGCGCTTATTTCTGACCTTGCTGCAACGGGGCTTTCAATGGGGCTTATGTATGCGATAGTTTCGGTAGGCTCGGTAATATTGCAGGGTGCGGTAAATTCCTTCGGAACAAGCACGATAACCGCGCACACCGCCGCAAGAAAGATAGATGATATATTCATGCTGCCGCTCGGAACGATAGCTATGGCATCATCTACCTTTGCAAGCCAGAACTACGGTGCTAAGAAATATGACCGCGTCAAGAAAGGGATATTCACGGGGATAATGATGGCGGAGGTCTGGAGTGCAATATCCGTAATTATCGCTATAGCTTTCAGAGTGCCGCTTACACGCGCACTCACGGGAACAAGTGACCCCGAGGTGATAGCGACAGCCTCAAAATACATTGTATGGAACATTTCGTTTTTCTTTGTGCTGAGCGTGCTGTTAGTGCTGAGATCGAGCTTGCAGGGGGTAGGCAGAAAGCTTATACCGATAAGCGGAAGTGTTGTTGAGTTTTTACTAAAGATAGCTGCGGTAACTGTGCTTGCGCCTGCGCTCGGGTATTTCGGGATCTGCATAGTCGAGCCAATCATTTGGGCAGCGTGTGCCGTGATAGTAAGTGTAGATTATCTTGCGTTTATCAGAAAAACCAATATCCCGATACTTGACGCAAAGCGCGCGGCTGTGGTATAATAATAAAAAATCTGAGGAGAGATATTATGAAGGTTCTTATTTTAAACGGCAGCCCTAAACAAAACGGCAATGTGTCGGTAGCTGTAAACGAGCTTGCAAAGACGCTTGGCGAGCAGGGGATAGAAACCGAAACTATCCACATAGGGAACAAAATGATACGCGGCTGTATTGCCTGCAACAAATGCGCAGAGCTTGGCAAATGCGTTTTTGACAATGACCCCGTAAATGAGATGGCAAAGAAATTTAAAGAGGCTGACGGGCTTGTCATAGCATCGCCCGTATACTACGCATCGGCAAATGCAACGCTTATAGCGCTGCTTGACAGGCTTTTTTACAGCTCGCATTTTGACAAGACGATGAAGGTAGGTGCAGCTATAGCTGTAGCAAGGCGCGGCGGCTGCTCGGCAACATTTGATGAGCTCAACAAATACTTCACCATTTCGGGAATGCCCGTAGCGTCATCGACCTACTGGAACAGCGTTCACGGAATGCTGCCCGGCGAGGCGCAGTATGATGCCGAGGGGCTTAAGACGATGAGAGTTCTTGCGCGTAATATGGCTTTCCTTATAAAGAGCATAGCACTCGGCAAGGAGAAATTCGGCTTACCCGAAACGGAGCCGTGGGTAGGCACGCACTTTATCAGAGATGATCTGAAGGAATGAAAAATGAATAATGAAGAATGAATAATGAACAATGCC
This sequence comes from Ruminococcus sp., assembly GCA_017634275.1. Classification (GTDB taxonomy): domain Bacteria; phylum Bacillota; class Clostridia; order Oscillospirales; family Ruminococcaceae; genus NK3A76. The sequence continues at coordinate 16,198 of JAGBNQ010000023.1, forward strand.
CCTGAGCAATCTGAATTGCCCGGGGGCAGATCATATTTGGCTGTCTTTCGGATTTTGGTACATAAACGATGCCTTAATGTAAATAAATTATTAAAACCTATTGACAAGATAGGAAATGCGTGTTATAATGCTTTTAAAGCCTATAAAACACATAGGAAATATATAAAATGTTACATAGATCTACTATTATGACTTATAACGGAGGGAACAATATGCGTGATGACAAGCTTAGCTGCGCACTTTTCGACAAATACATAGCCCCGACCAAAAGGAAAAGAGAAAGCTCTATCGGGATAGAGATAGAGCTGCCCGTTGTTAATTTATCGGGTGAGGCGGTGAATGAGGGGCTTGTGATTAGCATAGCCGATAAATTCAGAGAAAGGTTTTCATTTTCCGTTTCGGAAAGGGACGATGATGGAAACGTAAACTCGATGAGCGACAAGTCAAGCGGTGACAACCTTTCCTTTGACTGCTCATATTCAAATCTGGAGCTTTCGCTCGGCAAGGGCGATGACCTTAATGAGATACATGAAAGATTTATCAAATATTACTCCTACTTGCAGGGGGAGCTTTTGGCTAAGGGCTATACGCTCACGGGAATGGGGATAAACCCACACTACAACATAAACCACAACAAGCCCGTGCCGAATGAAAGATACAGAATGCTTTACCATTACCTGCACTCATACCATAAATATGAAAACGGGATAGAGCATAGATTTCATAACCGTCCTGATTTTGGGACATTTACAAGCGCATCGCAGGTACAGCTTGATGTTTACTATGATGAGCTTATTGACACGCTCAGTGTTTTCGGGGCGGCAGAGCCTTACAAGGCGCTCATTTTCGCTAACTCCTACCTGCCCGAGTTCCCAAAGCTTTTATGCGCGAGGAATATGCTTTGGGAGAGGAGTATGCAGGGCTTTAATCCACACAATGTGGGAATGTTCTCACAAAAGCTATGTGGGGTAGATGAGCTGCTTGAATACATAAAATCACAGTCGGTCTACTGCACGATGAGGGAGGGGAAATACATAGATTTCCGCCCCGTATCGGTAAGAGATTTCTTTACGCTTGACAAGGTGAGCGGTGAATACTTTGACGGGGCAGGCTACAAGGAAACATTCTTTGTGCCCGAGCTGAGTGACCTTGAATATTTACGCACATTCAAGTTTGAAGACCTTACCTTCCGCGGAACGATAGAATACCGCAGCTCATGCACGCAGCCGATAAAGGACGTGATGACGGTAGCAGCCTTTCACACGGGGCTTGCTGGCAGGCTTTACGAGCTTAAGGAGCTGCTTGATAATGACAAGGTGATATATTCACACGGCTACAGCGCTTACGAATTACAGAATATGCTTTCATACAGAGAGCTGCCGCAGTTTATTGACAAGACTTTGCTCAAAGGGCAGCTTAAAAGTATTCTTGACATAGCGGCAAAGGGTCTTAAAATGAGAGGAAAGAACGAAGAGCGGCTGTTAGAGCCTTTATATGAAAGAGCAGAGCGCCTTACTAACCCTGCCAAAAGAATGGTAGAGGGGATAGAGCGCGGAGAAGATTTAAGAAAATACATCGAAGAATATTCTGAAAAATAACATTGCAATGAGGGTAAATTATGACGGACAACGAATTAAGATATAAGGGCAGCTTTGGGCTGGAGAGAGAAACGCTCAGGGTGGACAGATTTGGAAGATTAGCGCAGACGCCGCACCCGTTTGGTGATGATGAGAGCATAACAAGAGATTTCTGCGAAAACCAGATAGAGCTGATAACGCCCGTTTGCGGCAGTATAAATGAGCTTATGGAAAGCCTTGCAGCACTTGATAAAAGGGCGAGGGAGGAGCTTGAAAAAAACGGCGAGAGCATATGGCTCTACAGCAACCCTCCGCATTTTGAGAATGAGTACGAAATACCCGTTGCGAATTTTACGGGCAGGCACAGCTCAAAGCGCAGCTACCGCGAGCAGTTAGAGAGAAGATACGGCAAGCGGCTGATGCTCTTTTCGGGGGTGCATTTTAACTTCTCATTCGATGATGAGTATTTGAGGGCGCTTTCGGGCGATGAGGAGTTTGAGGGGTTTAAGAACAATTTCTATTTAAGGCTTTACAAGCAGCTTTGCAGATACAGCTGGCTGGTGCTGCTGCTCACGGCGGCAAGCCCGATATATGACAGCTCACTTGACGGCGACGGGCTAAAGGGCAAGGCTTTTAGCAAGTATTCATCTATAAGGAGCAGTGAGAGGGGCTACTGGAACAGCTTTATACCGCTGCTAAGGCATGACAGCTTAGAAAGCTTTATAGAGAGCATAAGGTTTTATGTTGACAAGGGGGTGCTGTATTCGGCAAGCGAGCTGTACCTGCCCGTAAGGATAAAGCCAAAGGGGGTAAACAGCTTAGAGAGCTTTAAAAACGGGGTAAGCCACATAGAGCTTAGAATGTTTGACATTGACCCGACGCAGCCGCTCGGGGTCGATAAGGCAGCAATTGAATTTGCACACCTTTTGATGATCTATTTATCCGCGCTGCCTGATTTTGATTATGACAGAGATATGCAGATAAGTGATATTAAAAATCATCAGAATGCGGCACTTTATGACCTTTCGGGGGTCGAGATCGACGGAGTGCCGATAATTACAAGGGCAAGAGAGATAATTAATGATATGATAGACTTTTTTGCAGGGAATGAAAGGGCAGAGAGTGTGCTTGATGAGCAGAAGAGAAAGCTTAAGCATAGGCTTTGCGAAAGGGTCAGCAAATTAGATATATACAGATAAAAAAGGAACAAAAGAGGGTGAGTGAGATGTGCGAGCTGTTTGGGTTCTCGGCAGGGAAAAAAGAGGATATATCTTTACAGCTGAGAGAGTTTTTTTCACATAGCCGCGACAATCCGCACGGCTTTGGGCTGATGTGCAGCGGACAGCTTTACAAGGAGGCGGCAAGGGCAAGTGACAGCGAAAGGCTAAGCGAGATGATAAACAGCTTAGAACCGCAGAGGGTGAGCCTTGCGCACATCCGCTTTGCAACGGTAGGCTCGGTAAGGGAGGAAAACTGCCACCCGTTTATGGGAGCTGACATAACGGGCAGAGAGTGGACGCTTATCCACAACGGCACGATATATTCGGGCAGCAGGCTTGTTAACGGGATATACACACAAAAGGGCGACACCGACTCGGAAAGGCTGTTTATCTACATGATAGATAAGCTCAACAAGGCGCAGGCAAACGGCGAGCTTTGCGCGAGGGAGAGATTTAAGCTGATAGATGAGATAGTTATCGAGCTTTCGCCGAGGAACAAATTAAACCTCATCATTTATGACGGGGAGGTAATGTATGTTCACAAGAATATGCGAGATACATTAAGCCTGCGGCGGTTAGGCTCGGGAACGATGTTTGCAACCAAGCCGCTTGATGACGAGGATTGGGAGGACGCACCGCTCTCACAGCTTGTGGGGTACATTGACGGGGAGCATATATTCACGGGGCTTAAGCACGGCGCGGTGTTTGAGCCTGCACTATCACACATAACTGAAAACATGGCAATGAACATATAAGGAAAGGAAGATAACAAATGGCAAATCTGCTTGAAATAAAGGACTTAAGTGTATCGGCGGAGGAAAAGGAGATACTTAAAGGGGTAAGCTTAACGCTTTCGGAAAACGAAACGCACGTTTTAATGGGGCCTAACGGGGCAGGAAAATCAACGCTCGGCAGTACTATAATGGGCAGCCCCGAATACACGGTGACAAAGGGAAAAATACTCTTTGACGGGGAGGATATCACAGAGCTTTCGGCAGATAAGAGGGCAAAGAAGGGGATATTCTTATCATTTCAAAACCCGATAGAGATACCCGGGATAACGCTTTCGCAGTTTTTAAGGAACGCGCACGAGCAGGTGACGGGAAAGCACACAAAGCTATGGGATTTCAAAAAGCAGCTAAAGGCGGCTATGGAAGTTCTTGATATGGACACTTCTTACGCAGAAAGAGATTTAAACGCAGGCTTTTCGGGCGGCGAGAAGAAAAAGGCGGAGATATTACAGCTGCTTATTTTAAAGCCAAAGCTTGCGATACTTGACGAAACAGACTCGGGGCTTGATGTTGATGCGGTAAGGACAGTATCAAAGGGAATTGATGAATACAAGAGGACAACGGGCGGCTTGCTGCTTGTTATAACGCACAACACGAAAATTCTTGATGCGCTAAAGGTGGACAAGACGCACATTTTAGCTGACGGGGCTATCGCGGCCGAGGGCGGTGCGGAGCTTGTAGGGCAGGTAATAAGCGAAGGCTTTGAAAAATACACAAAGAAGGACTAAGCAAAATGAAAGAGAAAACTGTAGTTTCTGATATTGACAGATCGCTTTATGATTTTCGCTATGAGGAGGACGAGAGCGAATATTTTGACAGCGGCTTATCAAAAGAGATAATAAGCGCTATTTCCGACGAAAAGAATGATACCGAGTGGATGAGGGAATTCAGATTAAAGGCGCTTGACATATATTCAAAGACTAAAATGGTGGAGTGGGGGCCGTCAATTGAGGGGCTTGATGTTGACAACATCGTTACCTACATAAGGCAGAGATCGAGAATGAACACCGACTGGAGCGAGGTACCCGATGATATAAAGGACACCTTTGAGCGGCTCGGCATTCCGCAGGCGGAGAGGGAGAGCTTAGCAGGCGTAGGCGCGCAGTACGACTCGGAGCTTGTTTACCACAATGTAAGAAAAGAGGTAGCAGAATCGGGCGTTGTATACACTGACCTTGAAAGCGCCATGCACGATGAGAAATATGCCGATATGATAAGGGAGCATTTTATGAAACTTGTGCCGCCTACCGATCACAAATTTGCGGCCTTGCACGGGGCTGTATGGTCGGGGGGGAGCTTTGTTTATGTGCCGAAGGGGGTAAAGCTCGAAATACCGCTGCAATCATATTTCAGGCTCAATGCAAAGGGGGCAGGGCAGTTTGAGCATACGCTCATTATTTTGGAGGAGGACTCTTACCTGCACTTTATCGAGGGCTGCTCGGCACCTAAATACTACGAGGCAGGGCTGCACGCAGGGTGTGTGGAGCTTTTTGTCGGGAAGAATGCGACGCTCAGATACTCAACTATCGAAAACTGGTCAAAAAATATGTATAACCTCAACACAAAGCGCGCGGTAGTTGACGAGGGCGGAAAGATAGAATGGGTTTCTGGGTCGTTTGGGTCACACGTTTCTTACCTTTACCCGATGAGCATTTTAAACGGAAAAGGCGCATCGGCAGAGTTTACCGGGATAACCTTTGCAGGAGAGGGGCAAAACCTTGACACGGGTGCAAAAATAGTTCACAACGCCCCCGACACATCATCATACATAAACACAAAATCAATTTCAAAAAGCGGCGGAATAAGCACATTTCGCAGCGCCGTGACGGTGAACAGTAACGCCGAGGGGAGCAAGAGCGCTGTAAACTGCGAATCGCTCATGCTTGACAGGATATCGCGCTCGGACACGGTGCCTGTTATGGACATTAAAACTGACAAGGCGGACATAGGGCACGAGGCGAAAATTGGCAGGATAAGTGATGAGGCGGTATTCTATCTGATGTCACGCGGGCTTGATGAGGAAAGCGCAAAGGCTATGATAGTAAGGGGCTTTGCGGACAATGTTTCAAAGGAGCTGCCGCTTGAATACGCGGTGGAAATGAACAACCTCATAGGGCTTGAAATGAAAGGCAGCATAGGCTAAGGGGGAGAAAATATGGACAATAAAAAGCTGAATATACTCCCCGTGCCGACATTCGGGTGGCTTAAAGTCAATTACGAGGAGAGGGAGAATGAAAATGACAATGAGCGCAGGGTCACAAAGCTGAACTGCTCTGACGGAGAAAAGACAAGGCTTGAAATAAACGAGAGCGCCGCGCAGAGGTATGAGCTTGAGGTCAAAGGCGGACAGAGCGTAGAGGTGATTGAGTTTATAACTGCAAAGAGGGCGGATACCCAAACGGCGATAAAGCTTGAAAGCGGTGCGAGGGCAAGGCTTATACAGGTCATCACGGGAACGGAGAGGACTATCAATAACGTAAGGGCTTTTCTTTCCGACGGGGCGGAGCTTGAATACATCTCCCTTAACATCGGCGGCGAGGATACGTTAAGTGACATTAACGCAAGGCTTGACGGCAGAGGGGCGAGGTTCGAGGCGGATATAGGCTACAAGGTTTCAAATGAGGGCAAGCTTGACATAAACCTTTTGGCAGAGCATTTTGGCAAAAGGACGGAAACAAGGATAAATGCAAGCGGCGTACTATCCGAAAAAGCGGACAAGACCTTTAAGGGAACGATAGACTTCAAGAACGGTGCTGTCGGCGCTAAGGGCAAGGAAAAAGAGGACGTTTTGCTGCTTGATGAAACGGTGAGGAACAGGACTGTTCCGCTTATTCTCTGCGCGGAGGAGGACGTTGAGGGCTCACACGGGGCATCTATCGGGCGGATAGATGAAAGGCAGCTTTTCTATATGCGCTCACGAGGGCTTGATGAGCAGACTATATACAAGCTTGCTGCGAGGGCAAGGCTTGATATGGTGATAAGGCGGATAGATGACGAGCAGACTAATGCGAGGATAAGGCAAATACTCGGGGGGAATGATGATGAATAAGGAGCTTTTAAAAAAAGAAAACTTCCCCGTTTTTGCTAAGTACAAGGGGCTTTGCTACCTTGACAGCGCGGCGACGACGCAAAAGCCTGCAAGGGTGCTTGACGCTGTGCGCAGGTACTACGAGGAGGAAAATGCAAACCCTTTGCGCGGACTTTATGAGCTGTCTGTCAAGGCGACGGAAGCTTACGAGAATGCGCGCGAGGCGGTAAGAGGATTTATAAATGCGAAAAGTGTTAAGGAGATAATTTTTACACGAAACGCGACGGAGAGCTTAAACCTTGCGGCATACAGCTTTGGGCGGCTTATAGTAAACGAGGGCGATGAGATACTGGTTTGCGTATCTGAGCATCATTCAGACCTTTTGCCGTGGCAGATGCTTGCAAAGGAAAAGGGGGCAGCGCTTAAATACTTAGAGCCGACCGATGAAGGGGAATACACTGCCGATATGCTAAAGGCGGCGTTAACCGACAAAACAAAAATTTTTGCGATAGCGCAGGTATCGAATGTTTTCGGGCGAGTAAACCCCATAAAGGAATTTGCCGACATCTGCCACAAAAACGGAACTTACATTGTTTGTGACGGGGCGCAGAGCGTGCCGCACATGGCAGTAGATGTAAGTGACCTCGGGGTTGATTTTCTTGCGTTCTCGGGGCACAAGATGTGTGCGCCGATGGGGATAGGTGTGCTTTACGGAAAAGTGAAGCTGCTTGAAAAAATGCCGCCGTTTTTATCGGGCGGCGAGATGATAGAATATGTCACCCGAGAGGGGGCGACTTATGCCGAGCTGCCGCACAAATTTGAGGCCGGAACTGTTAATGTCGGCGGAGCTGTAGGGCTCAAAGCGGCGATTGATTATTACAACGAGCTTGGGATAGAGCTTATCGAAAAGCGCGAGAGGGAGCTTACAAGGTATGCGTTTGAAAAAATGAGAGAGATTCCTTTTGTAAACATAATAGGCTCAAAAAGAGCTGACGAGCATGGCGGAATAATCAGCTTTACGATCGAGGGAGTTCACCCTCATGACATAGCGGCGATATTTGACGCTGACGGGGTAGCGATAAGGGCAGGGCATCACTGCGCACAGCCTTTGCACCAATACCTCGGCGTGCCGTCAAGTGCAAGAATGAGCCTTGCTTTTTACAATGACGAGCGCGACATTGATAGGTTTATTGACACATTAAAAACCATAAGGGGGCGAATGGGCTATGGCGGATAGCTTTTACGGCGAGGTGCTTGCAGACCACAATCTTCACCCTTTACACAGAGAGAGGATAGACGCGGCAAATTTTGTATGCAAGGGCCTCAACCCTACCTGCGGTGATGACATTGAATTACAGCTTAAAATTGATGACGGGGTGATAACAGACGGCTCGTTCACGGGGATAGGGTGTGCGATATCGCAGGCGAGTGCGGACATAATGCTTGAGCTTATCATCGGAAAAAGCGTTGATGAGGCGCGGCGGTTAAAGGAGCTTTTTATGAAAATGATAGCAGGCGAGATAGCTGACGATGAACTTGACGAGCTTGAAGAGGCAGGCGCGTTACAGAGCATATCGAAAATGCCTGCGAGGGTAAAGTGCGCAACGCTTTCATGGAAAACTATGGAAAAGCTTTTAGATGATGCTTTACAATAAAAGAGAGGAGAGAAAAAATGAAGATATCAACTAAGGTGGAATTCGGCATAGTGGCGCTTGCTGACATTGCGATAAATTCTGCCGACGGGAGCATTGTTTCGGCAGCGGAGATTTCAGCGCGGCAGAACATTTCACAAAAGTACTTAGAGCAGATACTCGTGACGCTTAAGCAGGGCGGCTTTATAAAGGGCATAAAGGGCTCACGCGGAGGCTACAAGCTTGCTAAAAGCAGTTCAAGCATTACCTTTTTTGATATATTAAATGCGCTTGACAACAACATTTTATCAAATGACATTGATGAAGAGGACGATAACGGTATACGCGGCTCGGTAAACAGCTGCATCTGGGAGGAGCTTGGCGAGAGAATGAGGAGCTTTACCAAAGCGATGACCTTAGAGGAGTTTATTGAGATACACAAAAGCGGCGAGGTCAAGGAAGAGCCGATGTATTACATCTGAAAAATAGTCCAAAAATTTCCACTAATATATTTTTGCTTTCATCACAAACTATTATCGCAAGCCCGTTAAGATACAATTTCAAAAAAAGGAGATTTTTAAAATGAAAGGCATGACTACTCAGCAGGGCAGAGATACCCTCAACAGATTTAAGATGGAAGCAGCTAACGAGGTAGGTGTAAACCTCAAGCAGGGTTACAACGGCGACCTCACATCACGCGAGGCAGGGTCTATTGGCGGACAGATGGTCAAAATGATGAGTGCAGAACAACAATGGTGCTTTACCCGTGCAAACGTGCGTAAATGCGGGCATTGTGAGATATTTTACATAACAGCGCAGGTTGGGATATGAGTAAACTGCTTATTATAAAGACTGTTCTTTTGTAAGGTTTTAAAGAAAGCAGAAACAAAAAATTCCACTCCACCCCCTTGACATCACGCCCAAAAGCTGGTATAATAATACTATCTAAAAGTATTTGTTTGGGAACTTTGGGTAAATTTTACGAAAAGGGGTTGACAAGCTGTGCAGTTTGGGGGAAAATTTGACAGACAGACAGACAGACTGTCAGACAGACAGA
>JAGBNQ010000024.1 GCA_017634275.1 Ruminococcus sp.
CTTCGCCCCACAAACTTCGGTTTACCTCACAACATGGATATTCCCGTTCGAGGAGAGCTCGGCGGTGGTTTTTCTGCCGTTTCGGGTGTAGGTGAAGTATATATACCCGTTTTTAATGTCAACGTCCTCATATCCGCAGCCCCTTAGTGACACGGCAAAATCAAGCACCTTTTTCTGCTTGTCGTTGTAGGCGAGCATATCGTCAGAGGTGAAATAAACGCTGCCGAAAAGGTCGTTTACTATCGCAAGCGCCTGCTTTTGTATACCCGAAAGAGATATATTGTCATCTCTTAAAAGGAAAACATCAGGGTCATTCAAAAAGGCGCGCTTATCAAGCTGACGGCGGAAGATAGTGTTTTGCATAGAGTTTTTAGTGGAAACTCTCTCGCGGTGGGTGAGCTGCATGAGCATATTGTCATTCCAGCTAAGGCCAACGTCACAGCCGATACGGCAGTAGTCAACGACCCCGAAAGCCGATGCAAGCGGCACGCCGCAGCCTAAGATGAGCTTATTACCCACAAGGCGCCTTAAAAGCTGCATTCCCTCATGCATTATCTCGCCGCGCGATTTGCCGTTATAGGGTATTATCGCGACCGCGTAGAGAAAATCGAGCTTTACCATATCAAAGCCCCATTTATTAAGGATAGTGTCAAAAACCTTTTCAAGATACCTTACCACATCTTCGTTATAGATATCAAGTGCGTAGCTGCCCGACCAGTTGCAGCCTGCCGCGACCGGCCTGCCCTCGCTGTCGCACAGCAGCATATCCTGCCTGTGGCGGAATATGTAGCTATTTTTTTCGACCACGAACGGGGCGAGCCATATACCCGACATAAGCCCCTTCTCGTGAATTTTATCGCTTACATATTTCATGCCGTGAGGGAATTTCCCGGCATCAATTTTGAGCCAGTCGCCCACGCCCTTCTGATAGCCGTCATCTATCTGGAAAATATCCATACTCCCTGCCGCGGCAACGCCCTCAAGGTCATGCAAAAGCTTTTGCTCGCTTATATCCTGATAGTGGCGGTACCAGCTCGTATAGCCCCTGAGCGGCTTTGCATCGCGGCATTTTATGCCCGACATTTCAAAAAAGCTGTCAAAGACCTCGTTTTCGTTTCCGTTAAATACGGCTATGTCAAGCGCTGTAAATTCATCGCTGCCGTAAAGCCTGCCCTCGCAGCCCTTTTCAAAGCTCACCTCTCCGTCCTTTGAAAGAATGCGTATAAGCGTAAAGCCGTCAGTTTCATCAAGTGAGCCAAACAGCGTAAACTCACTTCCCTCACGGATATAGCCGTAGCTAAAGCCGTGAATATCACCCTCGCGGTCGCTGTAGCTTGTAAAGTTATAGTCACCGTACTTGTCAAAGTTATATTTTCTCACAAGCGCTTTCGGGATATGGTCTATCCCCGTCATTTTCTCGTGTGTTTCATATTCTTTGCTGTCCGTCCATGACTGATAGCCGTTTACAAATAACCTATCATTATTTGTTATCTTTGTCTTTGCGGTAATGGCAAGGGTATCAAAGAGGTTTTTCTCACGGCTTTTATCGGGAGTGACGATAAGCCTTACACGCCCGTTTTCACACAAAAGCCTTGCATTAAAATCATCTGTTGATATATTATCCGCAAACTGATAGGTGCAGTCGCCTATCCTTACTGTCGCATAATAGTCATAAAGCTCTCTCATTGGTTATCCTCACTCTCGTTCGTTCCCTCTGCGATAACAGATGTAACTTGTTTTTCGTTATATGCGCCTAAGATAAGTCCGCCGATAAGGCAGAGCGCTGCCGCGACTGCCGCAGTAAGGCGCAGGCCAAAGCCGTTCTCACCGATACCCTTTATAGAGGTAAAGAGAACCATTGCAAGCGCCTGACCCATTTTCATAGCAAATGTTCTTGCGGCGAAGAACATTCCCTCGCGGCTCTCGCCCGTCTTTATTCCGTCTGCCTGCGCTACGTCTGCAACGATAGCCTGCGGCAGTATGCCGAGAACTGCCATAGGTATAGATGCAAGCACTGCTATCATAAAGCCGTTTACCATTTTTGGCAGGCCAAGCTTGCCTGCGAATGCGGTAAAAAGGAATACCAAGCTAAAGAATATAAAAGCGCTCATAACAAGCTTTTTCTTGCCGAGCCTTTTGGCAAGAATATTTACGGGCGCATAGAACACAAGGCTCATAGCCGTCATTGTTGCAAAAAGGATAAACGTCTTGTCAGCACCGAGCCCGATAAGCGATGTGATGTAGAAAGAAAGCCCCGTCTGGAACATTGTAAGCGCTACCCAATAGAAAATATCCGAATAGACGAACTTGCGAAATTCCTTGTTTGAAAATGTCTTAGCAAGTGATGCGAATGCAGGGGTCTCCGAGGGGGTGGTGTCAACATAATCGCTTTCCCTGATAGCGAACACGGGAACGAGCATACATACAGCCGCGACCGCCGCAAGAATACCAATAGTTACACGGAAGGAATTAGCATAGCCCAGGCTGTCACGGAAAATACCTGCGATATTGGGAACGAGGTAGGAAAATGCCGAGCCGACAAAGAATGTAACGGAGATATAGGTGGAAACATTTATCCTATCCTTAGGGTCGCGCCCAAGCTCGGGGAGGAGGGCGTTATAGGGTGTGCAGTATATAGTCATAAAGAGGTAGAAAAGCAAAAGCGTAACTAAAAGTGTAATGTTATTTACCCACGAAACACCGCTTACGGGGGAAACGAATATCAGCACCGTGACAGCGGCAAAGGGAACAGCTATCGCCCTCATAAAGGGGATACGCCTGCCGTCCTTATGGCGGCACCTGTCGGATTTTGAGGCGATATAGGGGTCTGTCACCGCGTCAAACAGTCTGCCGACGGCGGTTATCATACCTATCACGGTAAGTCCTAAAAAAACGCTGTCCTGCGTGATGAAAAGCTTTTGCCCTGCCTCAAGCTCAACGTCCTCGGGCATATAGAAAAATACCAGCCAGTTTGAAACGATGCCCGAGAGCATCGACCAGCCGAGCTGCCCTATGGCAAACAGCCACAGCACCTTGTTAGTTATCTTTTTCATAACAAAACCTCCCGTTTATTTAATTAATAATTAATAGTTAATAATTAATAATTGATGTGTCGGCTGCGCCGACTTTATTGTAATAGCACCGCAGTCAGAGCTTACCAATAATCGTGCATTGTGCATTGACCTACGCCTTTATGTATTCAAGGGCTATTTTTATCATAAAGTCAAGCTCTGCCTCGCCGCCCGTGTCGGATTCAAAAACCTTGCCGCGCGAGAATTTCTCGCTCATAAGCATAAGCGCGTGTGTCACGGAAATATACATCTGCTTAAAGTCGATATCGGCTTTGGCAGTGCCGTCCTTAACACCGTCAAGGTAGGCGCTCTCAAATAAGGGGTAGAAATTCATAATGCTCGATTCATACTCCTCAAGCGCCTCGGGGCTGATCTTTTCTGTAAGGACAAAGCGGTCAAAGCTGTCAACGAACCTTAAAAAATCCTTATGCGAGATATACAAGACCCTGAAGACCTTCATAAGCTCACAAAGCTTGTCATAGCCGCTTTTTTCCAAATAGTAGGGGCTTTCAAACACCCCGTCAAAAAGCGCCTTTATACGCCCCCACAGCACACAGCCTGCTTTTGTGACGATATCGCCCTTTGTGCCGAAATATCGGTAGAGCGATGCTACACCTATGCCGCATTTATCCGCGATATCCGTCATTTTTATATCGACAACGTCACCCCCGAGAAGGAGCTCTGCCGCAGCATCAACAGCCTCATTCATACGGTCATTTTTGGCATTTTCAATAATTTTTTTGTAATCCACTTGACAAACGCTCCTTTTTGTGATAGACTTACTATCAGTATGATATATAGTCTATCACACTTTTGCGAAAATGTCAATAGTTTTTAAGAATTTTTTATTGAAAGGGGCTTTTTAATATGGATAGGTCAAAATTCATTTTTGAAAACGAGATGTGGAAGAGGGATTACAACAAGGCTAAGAGAAACAAGAAAAAGCTTGCCAAAAAGCACGGCGATGACAGCTCAAAGGTATATCACCTAAAAGCTGTTGACACACCTGCTATAGGTGACACATTGGGTGTCAAAAACCTTGTTATGAGCGAAACGCCGCTTGAGATCGACAAGGAAAACAGCGTTGTGATCGGCAACATAAGAATGGGCTTTGGGCACTACAGGATATCTATGGCGCTTGCGTCGGCGGCGCATTCTATGGGATACACCCCCTACTGGCTCGACCTTAATTCCTTTAAGGGCACGGCCGCCACAAATATAATCACCGCACAGAATGACCTTTATTCCTTAGGCTCGCGCCTTTCGCAGAAAAGCATTCTTTTCAACAAGCTCGTATGGGAGCCCGTAAACACCGAGATGTTCAGGCGCCTGGCATACAATTGCAGTGACCAAAAAATGACCGAGCTTATGACGGGGCTTTATGCCGACCTGCCGACAGATATCCCCTTTGTTGCGGCGCACGCATGGCCTGCTCAGGCGGCAATTCACGCAGGGCTTACAAATGTAGTGAACGCTATCCCCGATAACTGGCCTATGGCGCTGCATTTGTCCGAGGGGGCTGTGCATACCGTTCAGACGCAGTCATCTTATATGGGCTATAAGGTGCTGAGAGGAATGGATAAGAAAAGGCTGTTGCAGCCTATGCCCGAGGGCAGCGTGAAATATACGGGGCACTATATCGACCACGAGCTTGTTGCAAACATTACACCCGACAACGAAAGGCGGCAGGCAAGGGCAGCCGCAGGCGAGGCTAAGAGATACCTCCTTACCATAGGCGGCGCAGGCGCACAGCAGGAGATTTTCGTATCCATTATAAGGCAGCTGCTGCCTGCTATAAAGCAGGATAAGGCCGCCCTATTTGTAAACCTCGGAGATCATAAGGACGCATGGGAGAATATCAGAAAGCAGCTGCCCGACCTAAGCGAGCTTATCCGCGAGCATTATGATAATTTCAATGAAACGAGCGAGTTTGCGGCCTTTGCGCTTGACAACAGCGTATCGGGTATACACATCTTCTTCCACAGCGACATCTTCGCGGCGGTTTATTCGACAAACCTGCTGATGAGGGCTTGCGATGTGCTTATAACAAAGCCGAGCGAGCTTGCGTTCTACCCCGTGCCAAAGCTTATGATAAAGCGCGTAGGCGGCCACGAGGCCTGGGGCGCTGTAAGGGCGGCCGAGATAGGCGACGGCACATTTGAGTGCGATACCCCGAGGGAGATAACCACAATGCTCAAAGCCTTGCAGAAAAACGACGAGCTTACGGGCTTTATGCGCGATAATATCATTGCCGCAAATAAGGCAGGGATATATAACGGCGCATACAAGGCTGTAAGGCTTGCCGTAAGAAAGGGCAGATAACAATAGCACTCAGCCAAACGGCGGTACTGTACGAATTAAAGTGCAGCACCGCCTTTTTATGCCCCTATGAGCCGACAAATAAAGAGCTTTCAAAAAATCTGTACATTTTTTTCGACAAATAATTGACAAATGGAACTTATTGTGATATAATTAACGAGTAAACTTAAAATAATTGGAGGAAAAAACTATGTATGTAACTTGTCTTGACCTTGAAGGTGTTCTCGTTCCCGAGATATGGATAGCTTTTGCTGAAGAAACAGGTATCCCCGAGCTTAAGAGAACCACCCGTGACGAGCCTGACTATGATAAACTCATGAATTACCGTCTGGGTATTCTCAAGGAGCATGGCTTAGGCCTTAAGGAAATTCAGGAAACTATCGCAAAGATCGACCCGATGCCCGGCGCTAAGGAGTTTTTAGATGAGCTTAGAAAGACCTGCCAGGTGCTTATCCTTTCGGATACATTTGAGCAATTTGCAGGGCCTTTAATGGCAAAGCTCGGCTACCCGACTATATTCTGCAACTCCCTCGAGGTAGCAGAAAACGGCGAGATAACAGGCTATAAGATGAGATGCGAAAAGAGCAAGTACACAACTGTCAAGGCTTTACAGACAGCAGGCCTTACAACTATCGCCAGCGGCGACAGCCACAATGACCTCGGCATGATCCAGGCAAGCAAGGCAGGCTTTCTCTTTAAGAGTACAGATGCTATAAAGGCAGAGTACCCCGATATCCCTGCATATGAAACATATGATGAGCTGCTTGCGGCTATAAAGAAAGAGCTTGTATAAGCAAGCGTTAAAAGAAATTGGAGGTAAGCTATGAGATGCCCGTTTTGCGGATATGAGGACACAAAGGTAATAGACTCCCGCCCGAGCGAAGGCAAAAAGCGCCGCAGGCGTGAATGCGCGCAGTGCGGCAAGCGCTTTACTACATACGAGGTGATTGAAAAGCCCACGCTTATGGTAGACAAGCGCGACGGCAGCTTTGAGCCGTTTGACAGAGAAAAGCTCATAAAGGGCATTCAGAGCGCTATTAAAAAGCGCCCCGTAAGTGTCGATCAGCTCAACACGCTTGTTGACAACATCGAAAACTACTATGCAAACTCGATGCTTACCGAAACCACCACAAGCGAGATAGGTGACAGAGTATTAGCAGGCCTTAAGGACCTTGACCTTGTGGCCTATGTAAGGTTTGCATCTGTTTACAAGGATTTTAACGATGTTGACTCCTTTGTTCAGATAATAACCGAGCTTTCAGATAAGAAATAGAGGTAAGATTTCACAATACAGCAAAACGGCCCCTGCCTGCGAGAAAGAGAACGCAGAGCAGGGGCTATGCTGTTTTTGGGGGAAGTGGCTTTTTGTGGAAAAAATGGAATTAATTTTGCATTGCTTTTTTCCTACAAAGGTGGTATGATAAGGACAGAGAAACGTTTCTCCTGTAAAAATAAAGGAGGAAAAACCATGAAAAAGAAAATTGCAGGCTTAGCCCTTGCAGCTATGATGATGCTCACGGCAGCGCCTGCGGCAGCAAATGAGCTAAGCTTTGCCCCTGCCGCTGAGATGACCGCCGCAGCCGCCGA
>JAGBNQ010000003.1 GCA_017634275.1 Ruminococcus sp.
AGCCTTAGCTCAACGCTCATTATTCAAACTTTTAGCTTGATTTACGCTCTAAGCTAAGTTTAAAGTCAAAGCAAGCCTCGCGCCCTTTTTCGGGGGCTTTGCGGTCGCCCCCGAACCCCTTCGCATCGGCGCCCCCTCGCCAAACTCCGTTTTTTCTACGAAATAAACATACTGTCACCGAATGAGAAAAAGCGGTATTTTTCCTCTACGGCGGTCTTGTAGGCGTTCATTGTATTGTCATAACCTAAAAATGCCGAAACGAGCATTATAAGCGTACTCTCGGGCAGGTGAAAATTGGTTATCAGCCCGTCAAGGACTTTGAATTCATAGCCCGGGTAGATGAATATATCCGTATACCCCTCGCACGGCTTTATCTCGCCGAAAAACGTTGCAACGCTTTCAAGGGTGCGGCAGCTCGTTGTGCCGACGGCTATCACGCGGCCGCCGTTTGCTTTGGTCTGATTTATAAGGTCGGCTGTTCGCTTTGGCAGCTCGTAATGCTCGCGGTGCATTTTATGGTCAAGCACCTTGTCCTCCTTTACGGGGCGGAATGTGCCGAGCCCGACGTGCAGCGTGACATAGCCGATATTTACACCCATAGCCTCTATCTCTTTCATCTGCTCCTTTGTAAAGTGCAGGCCTGCCGTAGGTGCGGCGGACGAGCCAAGCTCGTTTGAGTAGACTGTCTGATAGCGCTCCTTATCCTTAAGCTTTTCGGTGATATAGGGCGGCAGGGGCATTTGCCCTATCTTATCAAGAGTGGAAAAAAAGCTGCACTTTTCGCACTCAAAGCGCGCTATTCGGTTGCCGTCCTCCAAAACATCGGTGATAACTGCCGAGAGGATACCTCCGCCGAACACAAAGCGCGTGCCGACTTTAGCTTTTTTCCCGGGGCGGCAGAGAATTTCCCAGACATTTTCCTCGCGCTGCTCTACGAGCAGAAACTCTATAAAGCTGCCGTTATCCGCCTTTTCGCCGTAGATACGCGCAGGCAGAACACGGGAATCATTGACCACAAGCAGATCGCCCGGCTTTAAATATTTTTGCAGATCATAGAAATGGGCGTGCGCACACTCCCCCGTTTGTCTGTCCACCTTTAAAAGACGAGAGGCATTACGCGGCTCGACGGGCGTCTGCGCTATAAGCTCCTGCGGAAGGTCATAGTAAAAATCGGAACGTTTCATATTATTAAGGTCTAACATATTTATCTCCTTAAAGCGCTGCAATTTGTGCAGTTTGAATTTTTTTCATAAACCCTATTGACATACTCGTTTTTTTCTGCTATTATATATGTAACGGATAGAGGCGCGGTCGAAAAGAGTAGCACTCACTCAAAAGCCCCCAAGGCTGAGTGTAAAAGGTGAGATCGCCGAAGTAACGGTGTGGGAATCCGTTTGCTGGACGGTGGCTTAACAGGCTATCGGCTGTCATCATTATGTATGATGGAGTGCTGCCGCGATAAAGTGTAACATTTCAAAATATGCATTGATGACCGACTATTCGCAGTCGGTTTATTTTTTTGATTGGCAAAAAATTTGCCAGCTGCACCAAAAACACATTATAGCATATTATAGCTATAAAGTCAAGTGCAGGCGAAAGGAGTTTTTCTAATGAAGAAGTACAAGGTTGGTATCATCGGCGCAACGGGCATGGTAGGTCAGAGGTTCTCCCTCATTCTTGACAAGCACCCGTGGTTTGACGTAGTGGCTCTTGCTGCATCGCCCAGATCGGCAGGCAAGACTTACAAGGAGGCAGCAGGCTCTAAGTGGAAGTTAAAAGACCCCATGCCCGAGTCAATGGCTGATATGGTAATACTCAACGCAGAGGACGATGTCGAGAAGATAGCATCTATGGTAGATTTCTGTTTCTGCGCTGTTGATATGAAAAAGGACGAGATAAGAGCGCTTGAGGAGAAGTATGCTAAGGCCGAGTGCCCGATAGTTTCAAATAACTCGGCACACAGACACACAGACGATGTTCCTATGGTCATCCCCGAGATAAACCCCGACCACATTGAGGTCATTGCAGCTCAGAGAAAGCGCCTCGGCACAAAGAGAGGCTTTATCGCAGTTAAGTCTAACTGCTCACTTCAGAGCTATGTTCCCGCACTGGCTCCCTTACATGACAAGTACAAGGTAACAAAGGCGCTTGCCTGCACATATCAGGCAATTTCGGGCGCAGGAAGAACATTTGAAACATTCCCCGAGATACTTGACAACGTTATCCCCTACATCGGCGGCGAGGAAGAAAAGAGCGAGCAGGAGCCTATGAAGATCTGGGGTCACATTGAGGGCGACAAGATAGTTGACGCGACCGAGCCCTCTATAACGGCACAGTGCCTGAGAGTTCCCGTTTCTGACGGACACACGGCTGCTGTATTTGTAAGCTTTGAGAAAAAGCCCACTAAGGACGAGATATTAAAGGCATGGAAGGAGTTCTCGGGCGTTCCGCAGGAGCTTAAGCTGCCCTCTGCACCAAAGCAGTTTTTAAACTACTTTGAGGAAAATGACAGACCGCAGGCTAAGCTTGACAGAAACCTTGAGGGCGGCATGGCTGTATCTATCGGCAGACTCAGAGAGGACAGCCAGTATGACTACAAGTTCGTATGCCTATCCCACAACACATTAAGAGGTGCGGCAGGCGGCGCAGTTCTGCTTGCAGAGCTTTTGGCTGCAAAAGGGTATTTTGACTGATAATACACAATTAAATAACGTGGAAGGAGCGTGACGGCATGGACTATTTTACCGCTGACCTTCATTTTGGGCATGAGAATGCCGTGCGCTTTGACCACCGTCCGTTCAGTAATGCTGAGGATATGTTCATTCAGATGCGTTCGCTTTGGAATGAAAAGATAAGTGATAACGATGATGTATGGATCCTCGGCGATGTTACCTGCGGAAAAAAGCCTGATGTTATGCGATATGTGAGTGCCCTCAACGGGCGCAAGCATCTGATATACGGCAATCACGACCGCAATATCATCACATCACCGGAGCTGCAGGGGCTTTTTGTCGAGTGCTGCCATTTACGCTTTTTGCAAAGTGAGGGCAGGGTGCTTTTTCTAAGTCACTACCCCATAGCAGACTGGTACGGAATGAATCACGGAAGTTTCCATATTTACGGGCATATCCACAAAAAGACAGATGATGTCTTCAGGTTTATGACTGCCGGGCAGCGTGGGCAGCACGCATTTAATGCCGGCTGCATGATAAACGGCTATGTTCCCGTAACATTTGATGAGCTTGTCGAAAATAATTTAATATTTCGGGAGCAAAACACTTACGAAAAGGAGGAAATCCAATGAAAAAGACAATTTTCACGGGTGCGGGCGTTGCTATCGTCACACCTATGAATGCTGACGGCTCTATTAATTATGACGAGCTGGGCAGGCTGATAGAATTTCAGATAGAAAACGGCACAGACGCTATTATCATCTGCGGAACAACGGGTGAGAGCGCGACTATGACCGAAGAAGAACACGTTTCGTGCATTAAATATGCAATAGAAAAGACAGCAGGCAGAGTTCCCGTTATTGCAGGCACGGGCTCTAATGACACGGCGTTTGCCGTAAAGCTTTCAAAGGACGCGCAGGCGCTCGGAGCTGACGCGCTGCTGCTTGTAACACCTTACTACAACAAGGCATCACAGCAGGGGCTTATTATCCACTACACAACTATTGCCAATGCTGTTGATATACCGATAATCCTTTACAACGTTCCTTCGAGGACGGGCGTAAATATTCAGCCCGAAACACTTAAGGAGCTTGCAAAGGTAGAGAACATCGTAGCTGTTAAGGAGGCAAGCGGCAACATCTCGCAGATAGCGCGCGTTGCGGCACTTTGCGGCGATGAGCTTGACATCTACTCGGGCAATGATGACCAGATAGTTCCTATAATGGCTTTGGGCGGAAAGGGCGTTATTTCGGTTCTTTCAAACGTTCTGCCTAAGGAAACACACGAGATAGCAGCTCTGTGCTTAGAGAACAGATTCCCCGAGGCTAATGAGAAGATGAACGCTCTGCTTGAATTTGCCAACTCAAACGGGCTTTTCTGCGATGTGAACCCTATACCCGTTAAAGAGGCTCTCAACATCATGGGCTTTAAGGCAGGTCAGTGCAGGCTGCCGCTCACAAGAATGAGCGATGACAAGATAGCAAAGCTCACGGCTAAAATGCAGGACTTGGGGCTTGTAGGAAAAGTAAAGTAAATCAGACAATAAGAGGTAGGAAGTAAGAGCATATATTACTCTTACTTCTTATTTCTAACATCTTAAAGCTAAAAGGAAAGGAATGAAAAACAAATGACTAACATAGTTATAAGCGGTGCCTGCGGAAAAATGGGCAGAGTTATCGCGGACATATGCGCATCAAGAGATAATGTCAAGGTGATCGCAGGCGTTGACCTTTTCGGGCAAAGCTACAGCGATTTCCCCATTGTTAAAAGCTTTGGTGAGCTATCTGAAAAGCCCGATGTTATAATCGACTTTTCTAACCCCTCGGCACTTGATGATCTGCTTGGATTTTGCAAAAACGAGAATGTTCCCGTAGTTATAGCAACAACGGGCTACAGCAAGGAGCAGATAGAGAAGATAAACGAGGCGGCGACTGTAATTCCCGTATTCTTTACATTCAACCTCTCGCTCGGCATAAATCTGCTGGCTCAGCTTGCTAAAAAGGCGGTAAGCGTTTTAGGCGGACAGTTTGACATTGAGATAATCGAAAAGCACCACAATCAGAAGATAGACGCGCCCTCGGGCACGGCTATAATGCTTGCAAACGCAATAAACGAGGAGGCAGGCGACAAGTACGAGCTGGTTTACGACCGTCACTCGGTAAGGGCTAAGAGAAAGCAAAACGAGATAGGAATGCACGCTATACGCGGCGGCACTATCGTAGGCGAGCATGAAATTCTCTTTGCAGGCAGAGATGAGGTAATAAGCCTTAAGCACGAGGCTCACTCAAAGAGCGTTTTTGCGGCAGGCTCGGTAAATGCGGCAATTTTCCTTTCAAAGAAAGGTGCAGGAATGTATGATATGAGCGATATGCTTGCAGATGCTTAAAAAGCCGGAGTTTGGCGAGCTTTGCTCGCAGTTAACAGTTAACAGATAACAGTTAACAGTTATGGTGTCCGCCTTTGGCGGACGGATGCTCATTCGGGCTTGTAAGGGCGCTGCTGCGAAGGGGTTCGGGGGTACTTGCTTACTTCGTGAGCAGGGAAAGCCCCCCGAAAAGCCCCTCGGAGCGTTGAACATAATCTTAGCTCTACGCTCGGAATGGCTCTACCTAACCCCCCCAGCCCCCTTCCCTTTAAAGGGAAGGGGGAGTTACAAACTCCGGTTTATCTAAAAACAAAAGAGGTATCAGCATTATCCTCTATGGGGATTTAATGCTGATACCTTTATTTTTACTCTTTACTCTGCCGACGCGGAGTGCGTTGCTTTCTTTCTTATCTGCGGATAGAGCGCTTTGTAGGCGGAATATGCCTTTTCAAACTGCTCCTCGGTTATCGGCTTTGCGCCAAAGCGGTTTTGCTCGAAGAGGTCTGTCACCTCGGTGAGAGATGAGCCCGTCTTGCGCCGCAGGTAATCGTTCAAAAGGTTAGATGTGTAGGGGGCAAGGTCTGTTTTATCTTCATATTCAAGCAGCTTGAATATATGCCTGTGCAGCTTTATGAGCTTTTTCTCACAGTCATAGAGCCTTAAGCTCAGGCGGAAGAAAACCTCCCATATCCTGTCAAAGAACACAACGAAAACAAGAACGAAAAGCACACCAAGCACCAAAAGCACTCTGCCGAGATAGCGCAGGAATACCGCTATCACGGGTTCACTTTCTTCCTCATTGCCGCCCGAGAAATCCTGCATATAGCCTGCAACAGTCGGGTCAAAGGTCATCCAGCCGACATAAGGGATAAACGCCTCAATATATGCATGAGCGTGGGAATCCCTTACAACGAGCCTGCTCGGGTCTTCGGCATCGCGTTCATACGCTGCAAAGCCCTCGACATATCTCACGGGAATATCCTCCATTATGAGCATAACACCCATAGCCGAGGCAAAATCTATACATATCCCCGTTTTGCTTTCAAAAAGGAAATAGGAAACGCTTTCGTCCTCGGGGATATATTCAAGGTCATAGGTAAAGCCCTCGTTTGTAAAATACTGCTCTATCGCCTTTGCCTTTTCATAGTCACTATCGCAGTCCTTAACGATACTGTCGGCAAGCTCCTTTATTCTGTCATAGTCCTTGATGCCGTTGTCATCAAGGTAGGTGGGCGAATAATGGTAGTATCTGTCAACATATCCGTAATAGGCATCATAATTCGTGCCGATATGGTATTCAAAAAGCTTATCCTCTGTAGGCTCGCCATTTTCATCGAGAACACTGTCAGCGTCTTCAAGGTAGGCATTTTCCATATCCCTTTTGAAATCCGCAAAGCTGCCGCCTGCTAAGCGTGCAAATTCAGCGGCATCTGTACTCTGCTTTACACTCGTTTCAAAAAGCCTGCCTATCTCAGTCGGTGAGGCTGTAGGGTAGATATAGTGAAAATCGGAATATGCCATAGGCACGGAAAATGTATCGTCAGCATCATCTCCCCTCTCTACCGAGCTGTAAAGGGTGAAGGGGGCGTAGCTGATACCGCCGACGCTGTTTTCAAACTCTATCTCAAAATCAAAGGTCTTTTGCGCATAAGATTTCTCAAAAGCCTCTGGCGATGCACCGAGAAGGCCGCGCCTGCCGAGATTGCTCTCAGCCTTATAAAGCTCGGAAAAGCTTACATCTAACGTATCGACCAGGGTATCCTGCTCTTTTTTAAGGTCACTTGAAACATACCAGTCAAGTTTCTCGGCATCATACGCATTCATAGAGCGGCGCCTCAGATATATAGGATATTCCATATCGGAAAAATCCTCGGGGTAGACATAAAACATCGGTTCGTTAGTATACTGCACGCCATGAAAGCGCGATGAGCTGTCGGGGTTATCAAAGCCCGCGCCGTTGCTTGCGTTTATTCCCGTAAAGTTAAGAAAGCTTGCGTCCTTTTCAAGCCGCGAGGGCGATGAAAGGTCGGGGAATATCATAGCAAGCGCGCCCGTAACTGTCACAAAAAGCGAAACGCTAAGCACATAGGCGGCATTAAGCTTAGTGCCGTTACCCTTATCAGCGGCAAGGAATATCCTGTTATGGACTATTACCGCGATAAAGAGGGTGATAAGCACTGTAACTTTAAGGTCGCTCATAACATCATCACGCTTAGCGTAGATAACAAACGGAACAAAGAGGATAAGAAGTGTTCCGAAGGCGCGGTACTGCACCTGCGTAAAATAGAAAATAACAGAGTTTAAAAACAGTCCCCCTGCAACAAAGAGTGGGATAAAATATGACCACTCTATCCCCTGATCCATCTGAAAGTTTCCGTAGAACCATTGCTGGAAAGACATACTCGCCCTGCCGTAATACTCTGCCGAAAACACAGAGCGCAAAGACAAAAAGCCCACCGCCGCAATAACGGCAATATAGATAAGGCCGCCAAAATGCCTTATGCGCATAAGCGCATCAAGCAGCGCAAAGGTCAAAAGTGCATAGAAAAAATACAAGAGCGTAAATGGCGTTTTATACTCCTGCGCATAGCACTCTATCAGCACAGAGCCTGCTACTGATGTAAGCAGCAGCGGCAAAAGCCACAGGCATATTCTGTTTTTAAAATACAGTGCTATACTTTTCATCATAAACATTCCTTTAAAGTTTTGCAAATTCAAGCTCGTGGTTTATGCCCCACATATTCGGTGTCATCGGGGCTGATACCTCATAGGTTATAAAGCACAAAGCACCCTCGGGGGCTTTTGAGGATAATCCCATAAAAAACTCAGGCCTGCGCTCATCGGTAAATATCGTAGCGCCCTTTCCGTCTGAAAACACCTCGGCAGGTATCCTCTCGGCATCAGCAGGAACGGGGACAGCGCGCGACATAAGCGTTTGCAGCTGCTGAGGGTCGTCCTGAGGGGTAAGCTTGATATGAACGGGCTCGCCGCCATAAAAACAAAGCTCACACTCATAGCCCGAGCGCATCATTGAAAGTGCGACTGCAAAGCAGCCCTGAATTATCCTGTCAGCAGGGACTGCGCCAAAGCCGTTAGGTGACAAGTCAAGCACAAACACCCTGCTTGATGAAACAAGCTGCTCATCAAGCCTTACAAGCAGCTCGCCGCGCTTTGATGAGAGTTTCCAGTTCACCTTTTTAAGTGGGTCACCCGGGATATAGGCTCTATGCTCATAGCCTGCCGTGCCGTTAAAGGTATAGGTAGTAGCGGCAGATTCCTTTTCCTCGTCCTCATCATCGGAATCGGTATCTACTGCCGACTTTAAAAGCTCCCTGTCGGGAACGATATCGACTATATCGGGCAGCACGCCCACCTCAAGCCTTTCATCGGGCAGAGGCAGCTTAAGCCTTATAAAGCCCAAAAAATCACAAAGATAGACCTCGCTCACGGCGATATATCCGCCGCCGCAGCCGATAGCCTTAAGGCTTTTTTTGACTACCTCCTCGCGCCTGTTTACAAGGGCAAGGCGAATTTTGCTCTCATTATCGGGCAGCAAAAGGTTTTCGGAGCTTTTAAAGCTTATCTCGATAAAGGGGGTGGGCAGCCTTGTGCTTTTTGATACCAAAAGCTCTATCTCAGCCCTTTCGCCCTTACCGAAATAGCCGAGCTTACTGCCGCAAAGCTTTACCGTGACTTTGTTTTTAACATAAAGGTCAAGCGCTATGCTTATAACAGCGCCTATTATCATCACCGTTGCGATAAGCACGCCGCCGCGCCCGTAGAGGTAGTGCGCAAATATGAACGCCAATGCTATGCAGGCGATGTATTCCAAAATATTCTTCATATACTACCTACTATTACTGCGGCGCAGGAACTGTCATTAAAACAGCCCCGAGTGCCGCCTCGTTTGTCGGGAACTGTGACTTGCCCTTTGGTGATAGGATAAGCCTGTGCGCAAGGCAGTCAGATGCAAGATACCTTACATCATCGGGGGTGACATAATCTCTGCCGAGCGTAAAGGCAAAGGCCTTAGCCGCCTTGACAAGCGCTATCGACCCTCGCGGCGAAACGCCCAGGCGGATAAGGGGGCTGTTTCTTGTAGCATTAACGATAGATACAACATACTGCCTTACGGGGTCAGCCATATAGACCTTATTTGCCTGCTCCATAAGCGATGATATATCGGAGGTATCCATAACCGCCTCGACCTTAGCGGCGGTAACGCCCTGCTCGGAGTGGGAAACTATTTCAAGCTCCTGCTCAGGGCTCGGGTAGCCTATTGATATTTTCATAATAAACCTGTCCATCTGCGCCTCGGGGAGGTGGTAGGTGCCGTAGGTTTCTACGGGGTTTTGGGTGGCAAGGGTCATAAACGGCTCGGGCAGGCGGTAGGTCTTGCCGTCGATAGATATCTGATGCTCCTCCATTACCTCCAAAAGCGATGACTGTGACTTAGGGCTTGCTCTGTTTATCTCATCGGCAAGCAGGAAGTTGCACATTGCAGCCCCCTCCTTATACACAAGCTCGCCCGTCTGCTGATCGACCATTGAAAAGCCGACTATATCAGACGGCATGATATCGGGGGTAAGCTGGATACGGTTATACTTTCCGTTAACGCTCTTTGCAAGCGCGGAAACAAGCTGTGTCTTGCCGACCCCGGGAACGTCCTCGATAAGAACGTGACCTCCGCAAAGCATAGCGGCGACCACCTTGACGATAACCTCGCGCTTGCCGACTATTACTCTTTCTATATTTTCAATAAGTGCGTTTACCTTTTCGTTCATTTTCTGTCCTCCAGACGGTCTTTTTTCTTAGAATAATTATATCATACTGTATTTATCAAAGTCAATTATTTCACTATATCAATTTTTTATTGACCTATTACTATAAGTTATACCACAACTTTCTTAAGAAAACGGCGATAAAGCTCTTAAAAATTTCTTAAGGTGTTGCTGCCTATGACATCTACGCCGCAGGCGTTAAGCACCCTTGCGCGCTCGGGGTCATCTACTGTGAAAACGTAGGAGATAAGGCCGCCCTCTTTAAGCTTTTCAAAGCGCTCTACCGTAAAATAGCTGTCAGCGCAGCTATAGCTTTGTATCCCCTGCTCATGGCAAAAGGATATAAAATCATCGGCAGTAAAGCTCTCAGTTATTATCTCATCGGAATAATAAAGGTTAAGCAGCTTAAAATCATATACATTTTTAACAGCGTATATCATAGCCTTTGTATGGCCGCCTGCGATAATATGGTCAAGCACCTCGGGGTCATAGCCGCAGGCCTCGCACATAGCGGTATATACCTTTTTTGTATCATCATAATCCTGCGCCCACACATCGGCAAGAACGTAGATATCGTTATGATTTTTTATAAAATCGGCAAGCATTTTAAAATCAAGCGGCTGAAACTGCCCTTGTATCTCATAGCTCATAAATTCTTTATGGGTAGGGATATAATCCTCCCCCGATTTTTTATAGCCCTCGGGGTAATACTGCTCGCCTATACGCTTTAAGAAATCATTTTGCTTAAAGCCGTGAACGAGGACAGCCTGCCCGTCGGAGGTAAGGTGGATATCTGCCTCAAATATCCTGACACCGCCCTCATAGCTGCGCCAGAGTGCCTCAAGGGAATTGGTATAGATACAGCCGTCTATCCCACCGAGCGCGTGGGCGCAAAATGGGTTTGCGCTAATTGTATCTAAATAATCCTTATCCTGCGAAGAGGCAGGCGCATCTATCAAGGCATCGGCAGGCATAACACTGCTTTGATCGCTCCCCTTGCCGCAGGCAGAAAGTGCTATACACAAAGCCGCCGCAAGCAGAGATAAGCGCTTAGACCTCATCAAGGGAGATAAGCATATCCTCGGGGTCATCAGCCGCCTTGACCTTAGTTTTGACCTTTACGATAATGCCCTGCTCGTCAATAAGATAGGTAGTCCTCACAACGCCCATGCTTACCTTGCCGTAGTTTTTCTTTTCCTGCCACACGCCGTACTGCTCGATGACCTTTCTCTCGGGGTCGGACAAAAGCGTAAAGGGCAGCGAGTAATTCTGCTCGAATTTCTTATGCGAGGCCACACTGTCCTTGCTGACACCGAGGACTACAGCGCCCTTTTCGGTTATCTGCGGATATCTCTCGGCAAAGCCGCAGGCCTGTCTGGTACAGCCCGAGGTATTATCCTTCGGGTAAAAGTATAAAATGACCTTTTTGCCCCTATAGTCGCTGAGCTTATGCTCCTTGCCGTTCTGGTCGGGGAGCGTAAAGTCGGGGGCTTGTGTTCCTATTTCTAAAAGCATGGTTTTTTCCTCCGTTTTCTATCCTGAAACAAGCTTGCAGACGCATTCGCAGTGCCTTGTGCGCGCAAACATATCAACGGGCTGTATTTTTACTGCCTTATAGCCCGTTTTCTTAAGAATGCTCATATCCCTTGCAAGCGTTTGCATATTGCAGGAAATATAGATAAGCTGCTTTGGTGCTAACTGCGATAAGCTGTCTAAAAAGCGCTTGTCAGCGCCTGCGCGCGGCGGATCCATGATAACAACGTCAATATCCTCGCCGCTTTGTGCAAGCTCTCTCATAAAAGTGCCTGCATCGGCGCAGATAAACTCGGCATTTTCGATATTGCAGCGCTTTGCGTTTTCCCTTGCATCTCTCACAGCCGAGGGGGTCTGCTCGACACCTATCAGCCTATCCGTTTTATCAGCGCAGATAAGCCCTATCGTTCCCGTGCCGCAGTATGCATCAATAAGCGTTTTTGTGCCCTCATCAAGCATATCCCTTGCAAGGGAATAAAGCCTTACCGTCTGCAAGGGGTTTACCTGCATAAATGATGCGGCACTTATTTTAAAGCGCACCCCCATAAGCTCGTCCTCGATACAGCCCTTGCCGAAAAGAACATTTTCCTTTTTGCCGAGGGTGAGGGGGAATGTGCTGCTGTTTACATTATGAACTATAGTCGTGATATCGCGGTATTTCTCCGTTACAGCCTTGACAAGCGCGTGTGAGCTTTTAAGTGCAGGGCTTTTGGTGACAATGCAAAGCATTATCTCCCCCGTTTTCAGCCCCTTTCTGAGCAGAACGTGCTTAAGCTCGCCCTTGCCGCTTTTGTAGTCATACGGCTCAATTTTAAATGACGAAAAAACATCGCAAAGCCCCTGCGCTATCTCGCAAAGGCGCTTATCCTCAAGCAGACAGTCCTTAACGGGCACAAGGCTAAGTGACTTTGATTTGAAAATGCCCGTAATGAGCCGCCCGTTTTCGGCGCGCTTATACACCCTTGTCACCTTGCAGCGGTAGCGCTCAGGGCTCTCCATTCCTATTACCTTTTCTACCCTGCCAAAGCGTGAGAGCAGTCTGTTTGCTACCTGCTGCTTTCTTTCAAGCTCCTCGCTGTAGGGCAGCTCGTAGCTGCATCCGCCGCATTGCTTGAATTTTTTGCAAAAAGCCTCGCCGTTTTTTATAATAATATTATCTTTCATTTCATTTGTTCTCCAATGGCTTACAGGCTGCCCTTTGCAAGCATAGTCCTCATATCGCCGCCCGAAAAGCGGCATGGCAGAAAGCCGAAAATACGGGAGGTTATACGGTCATTATAAAGCCTTTTAAGCTCCTCTGAGGACAGGTTTGTGGTAACTATCGTGGGTAAGGAGAGGTTTATGCGGCTGTTTATTATGCCAAAAAGCTCCGCCTCGGTAAATGCCGTTTTAAATTCAGAGCCTAAGTCATCAATTATCAGCAGGTCGCTGTGGATAGCTGCCGACTTGCTGTCGGTCTGCTTATTTTTAAACTTTTCCTCCTCCAAAGCGCTGAAAAGCTCATAGGCGGAGGCAAAGGTGACTGCAACGCCCTGCGAAATAAGCTCTGTAGCGATGCAGGAGGCAAAAAACGTCTTGCCAGTACCAGTCGAGCCCAAAAAGAGCATTGAGCGGTTTTCGTCCTTCCACTTAAAATCACGGCAGTATTTCTGAAAGAAATCGGTCATCTGCATCATTGATGCGCGCACTCGCTCGTCCTTGTAAAGGTCAAAGCGCGCGTTCTCAAAGTGCTGCTCCTTTATCGTGCTTACATTTCTAAGCTCCTCAGCTGCATATTTTCTCAAAAGCAGTTTCATACAGTCGCAGGTATAGCCGCCTATGCTGCCCGTGTCCTTACAATTCATGCAAAAATACGGCGTATCAAGGTAATCCTCGGGGTAGCCGTTTGCTTTTAGCATTCTTCTTGCACTGCGCTGCCCTTCTTCGTTAGCTGCTCTTATTTTATCAACAGCCTCCTGCGCATCGCCGCCCTTGCCGAGCATTGCAGCTGCAAGCTCAAAGAAGGTGTTTCTCACCCTCATTTCCTGCTCATATATCTCGGGAAAGCGCTGCCTTATCTCCTCGGTACGCTGAAAGTTGACAAGCTCGGCATTTTCTCTCCTTCTGTCAAGCTCGCTCCTTGCTTTATCATAAACCTCTCTGCTGTAGGCCATTTTGCTTTCCTCCTTATGTAGACAGCCTTGAAAAATCTATGCTGTCAGCAAAATCCTCAAATTCGGTCAAGTCAGGGCCGCTGTTTGATCTGTCAGCCTGCGCCTGCTTAAAGCGCTCCTGCTCACGGCTCACCTCAAAGGGGGTGGATATCCCCTTTTGCGCCCAGCCCTCAAGGATAGAATTCATATACGCAAGGGTATATTTATTCTTTCTGTCCATATTCTCCTCATAGGCAAGCCTTATCATATCCTCATCAAAGCCGAGCTGCTGCCAATGGGTGAAAAACTCGCGCTGCTTTTTGGTAGTATTGCCCTGAATATCAAGCACGCGCTTTATCTTATTCTCAAAGCTGCCGTACTCGGTAAGTGAGATTATCTTTTTCTCTATCTGGTCAAAATCGGTTATCCCCTCATCGAACCATTCCTGCGCAACTTTTAAAATATATGCGGTCGAGCGCTTATCCCTGCTCTTGCAGTATTCCGCTATCATTAGAATGCTCGCAGGTGAAAGCTCCATATGCTCATACATTTCTATCACATCGCCTGCCGCGCTATGGGTAAGCCCCTTTGCAAGCAGCGTTTCCATATTCTCAATAAGCGCCTTAAGCTCGGGGTCTGACTCTATCTTTTCGCCTATCTCCTTTGGGCTTAATCTCACCCTTGACATCTTTGCAAGGTCACGCTTTGAGCCTTTTATCGGCTCAGCGCCGCCTATCAGCTTAAGCTCATCGGTATGCTGTGTCTGCACCTGTGCAGGGCTTTGTTCAGGCTTTGCCGCGGCTGACATCTTAGCGCCCGTAAGCCCCGAAGATGATATAACGCCAAGCTTGCAAAAATGGATCATCGCCTCTTTGACCGTCTGCTCGCTTACCCCTGCCATAGCGGCAAGCTCCGCGGTATCGGCGTTTTCTTTTCCGAGGCAGTATATACAAAGCAGCACCTTGACAAAGTCACCGCTTGAGATCTTAAGGTATTCATCTACCACGCTCGCAGGCAGCATAAACATTCGCCCGAGCATAGAAAAGCCTATTTTAACTTCCATTTTCTTCCCCTTCTGACAAAATCATAATTACAGTTTATTATAACATATTTTTATATTTTTTGCAATAGCGAAAAATCCCCGAAAGGCATTTACGCCCCTCGGGGATAGCTATTCTTATTTAAGCACGACCTTCCAGCCTGCAAGGAATTGCTGTATTCTTATTACATCTGCGATATTTACCTTTCCGTCGCCTGTTACATCGGAGTTGCTTTCGTTTATTTTCACCTTCCACCCTGCAAGGGATTGCTGCATTCTGATAACATCGGCAATATTCACCTTTCCGTCATCATTAGCATCGCCTGATATGCGCTGTGCAGTCTGCTCGTCTGTGGGCGGCTCGGGCGGCTCTTCACCGTCTGCCGGTTTTTCAGGCGGCTCTTCTCCCTGCTGACCCTGCTCACCCGGCATTCCCGGCTGAGCGGAGGTCTGACCGTTACCCTCGGAAACCGCAGCCGCAGAAACACTTGTGCCGTTTACATAGAGAGTATATGTCGCACCGCTTTCAAGTGAATCTGAAGCATAAACTATATGGTTTGCTGCCCTTTTAGCTGTTGCGGAGTAGACTGTGTTGCCCTCGGAATCCTTTATCTCGATAGTGTCGCCTGCCGAAAGGCTGATAGAGCCCGTCTGCTGTGTCGTCTGCTGCGAGCCTTGCTGACCCGGGAAACCGCCCTGCTGCCTGCCGCCGCCCTGCATTGCGCCGGGGCCGCCCATATTGCCGCCCATTCCGCCCTGGCCGAACACAAGGTAGCTGCCAGAGGTAGGAACAGTCGCCATACCCGATGTGCCGATACCTACAACAGTTCCGCCGTAGACATAAAGGCCGTTGCCGCTGTCGCCGTAGTCAAGGGCTGCGTTATCGTTTTGCGAGGAGCTGAAAACCTCTGTATTTCCGCCGTAAACATTGATATTGCCGTTTGAATCAAGGCCGTCGCCCTGAGCATTTACAAGCCATTCACCGCCGTAGATATTAAGCGAGAAATCATAGTTTGTAAGGTCGCTGTTTGCGGCATTTACCCCGTCATCGGAGGAATTGATAACACCGCTGCCGCTGTAGAGGTTGACTGTTGCGCCCTCTAACCCCTCGGTAGAGGTGGTAATAGTGATATCAGGCCCCGTGGTGCTGTCCTTTGTGCCGATATTAAGAGTATAATCGCTCTTTATTCCGTCATCGGCCGCCGAAACGGTTATCTTGCCGCCCGTGATGTTAGCCTCATTCTGCCCCTTGATGCCATCATCGCCCGAGGTGACATCAATAGTTCCGCCTGAGATATTAAGCACGCCCTTGCTCTCGGTATCGTCCTCATCGGGGACGGCCTTTATGCC
>JAGBNQ010000025.1 GCA_017634275.1 Ruminococcus sp.
CTCTTGCGCCGCCGATACCTGCTGCATAAGCAAGGCCGATATCCTGAGCGTTGCCTGTAGCGTCTTGATATACAGCTATAAGACAAGGTGTGCCCTTGCCCTCCTGGTACTCTGATCTTACAGTGTGGCCGGGTGCCTTGGGGGCGATCATGATAACATTAACATTTGCAGGCGGAACTATGCAGCCAAAGTGAATGTTAAAGCCGTGAGCGAATGCAAGTGTCTTGCCCTCAGTAAGGTTGGGCTCGATGTCAGACTTGTAAAGAGCAGCCTGCTTTTCATCGGGGATAAGTATCATGATAACGTCCGATGTCTTAACTGCCTCTGCAACAGATACTACCTTAAGACCCTGCTTTTCAGCCTTAGCCTTGCTCTTAGAGCCTTCGTAAAGACCAACTACAACGTCAACACTGCTCTCTTTAAGATTGAGCGCATGAGCATGACCCTGCGAGCCGTAGCCGATGATAGCTACCTGCTTGCCCTTTAATACGTTAATATCGCAGTCCTGCTGATAAAAGATTTTTGCCTCTGCCATTTTTTATTCCTCCATTTTTTAATGCACAGTGCACGGTACGCGGTGCCAAGTGCAAAATTTTTATTAAACCGCAAAAAGCGGATAATTACTTTGTGATAGTTTCATTTCCGCGCTGTATGGCGATAGTGCCCGTTCTTACCATTTCAACAATGCCGTAGGGCTCTAAAAGTGCGACAAACTTTACTAAGTGGTCGTACTTGTCGCAAATTTCAAGGGTCATGGTGTTGACTGTCAGGTCAATTACCTTGCTCTCGGTGATCTCGCAGATAGTCATTATCTCCTGCCTCTTTTCAGCCGTTGCATTGACCTTTAAGAGCATAAGCTCCCTTGCCATGCAGTCGGAAGGGCGGAAGGATTTTACCTTGATGACCTCGATGAGCTTGTTTAACTGCTTTTCTATCTGCTCTACCGTGTGATCGTCACCGTCCGCGATAATTGTTATGCGGCTGACCTCAGGGTTCTCTGTCGGGCCTACTGCAAGGCTCTCGATGTTGAAACCTCTTCTTGAAAACAGCCCCGATATTCTTGAAAGAACACCACTGTGGTTCTCGACCAAGACCGAAATTGTATGTTTCATGATCTTCTACTCCTTTACACTACTAAAGTATTATAACACTACAGTATTAAGTTTCTATGAATATTTAACGCATATAATATTAATATCAATGCACAATGCACAATGCTGGGTTAATTTATCGCCTG
Organism: Ruminococcus sp.; assembly: GCA_017634275.1. GTDB lineage: Bacteria > Bacillota > Clostridia > Oscillospirales > Ruminococcaceae > NK3A76. The sequence continues at coordinate 1,238 of JAGBNQ010000025.1, forward strand.
CGGCGATGAATTTTTAATTCACAATTGGGGGCTTTGCGGTCGCCCCCAAACCCCTTCGCTGATGCTTTTACACAACCCAGCGAATAATTAAAATCCGTCCGCGAGCGGACACATAACTGTTAACTGTCATCTGTTAACTGTTAACTCATAAAGTCGGCGCGTCCTCGTCAACGCAGACCTCTACAAGCATCAGCCTGTCCTCGCCTGCAAGCGCCTCTATCGCCTTGTTCATGCTCTTTGTGTCGTGAACGCGCATGGCAGGTATGCCGTATGCAGCAGCCAGCTTTACAAAGTCGGGCGAGCCGTCCAGAAAAACGGACACCTTTCTTCCGTCATAGAGCTTGTCCTGTAATTCCCTTACCATTCCAAGCCGCCTGTTCGTCATTACTACTATTTTAACGTTTATGCCGTACTGAACGCAGGTCGCCATTTCCATAAACTGCATCTGGAATGAGCCGTCGCCGCATATCTGTAATGCCGTCCTCTCGGGGCAGGTCATTTTAGCGCCCATAGCGCAGGGAAGTGAGTAGCCCATAGTTCCCATGCCGCCCGAGGTCAAAAACCTGCCGCCAGCTTTGAGCTTGTAGCCCGTTGCCGCCCATATCTGGTTTTGCCCTACATCAGCAACAACTGTCGTGTTTGCAGGCATCTTTTCTGACAGCTTTTCTATGAACTGCCTCGGGTCAACTGTACCCTTTTTAGGTCTGTTATATTTTCTCTTTGTGCGGTAGCCATCAAGGTGCGCTATCCATTCCTTATGCTCCATAGGCTCTACTACCTTTAAAAGCTGGGCTAAAACGTCCTTAGCATTTCCTACGAGCGGAATGTCCGTGCCGATGTTCTTGCCTATCTCGGCAGGGTCAATGTCCATGTGGATTATCGTGGTGCTTTGCTCTAACTTCAGCGGATTGTTGACCGCTCTGTCACCGACTCTCGCGCCTACGAGCAGCAGCGTGTCGCAGTCATTCGCGGCAGCGTTGGCACTCTTTACCCCGTGCGTTCCTATCATTCCGAAGAACCTTTCGTCCTCATCATTAAAGCAGGAAATGCCCATCATCGTGGTAATTACGGGAATGTCCATGATCTCGCTGAGCTGCCTTACCTCCTCAGTGGCGCGTGATGCGAATACACCGCCGCCTATGCAGATAAGCGGCCTCTTAGCCTCTTTGAGCGCCTTTGCCACACGCTTTACCTGCATAGCATTGCCCTTTATAGTCGGCTTGTAGGAGCGTATCTTCACCTGCTTAGGGTATTCAAAATCTATCTCTGCCTTTTGCACATCAACAGGAACGTCAATAAGCACAGGCCCCGGTCTGCCGCTTCCAGCGATGTAGAAAGCCTCCTTGAAAATGCGCGGGATCTCACCTGCGTCCTTTACAAGGTATGAGTGCTTTACAAACGGCTCGGCAGCACCCGTGATGTCTGCCTCCTGAAAAGCATCGGAGCCTATCTGCTCGGTAGCCACCTGCCCCGTTATCGCTATTATCGGCACGCTGTCAGCATAAGCTGTAGCTATAGCCGTTATAAGGTTTACAGCCCCCGGGCCCGATGTGGCTATGCACACCTGCGGCCTGCCCGTCATTCTTGCAAAGCCGCTTGCCGCGTGGCCGCCGTTGGCCTCGTGCCGCACAAGGATATTTCTGATAGTACCCTCCTCATCGAGCAGCGCGTCAAAGAACGGGCATATCGCCGCCCCGGGGTAGCCGTAGACGGTATTTATCCCCTCCGCCTTAAGGCACTCTACCATAGCCTTGCTTGCAGACATTTTCATAACGTATCTTCCCTTTCTATACTAAAACTAACTCATTATATTATACCATATCGGGGGGATTAAGTCAAGGAAAGTTTTTATAGGGGGATATGTGCATATTAAATAATTTTGTCTATTATAAATTGTGCAAACCTACAAACCTTTTGTTATATAAAAAAATCATTCTCACTTGTTGCATAAAAATATGCAACTTTTGCCCCTTTTTGCGCTGTTAGTAGAAGGGCTTTTTACGGTAAAAAGCCCAATAGACAAAAGGAGCAGACTATGAATGAAAAAAATTACCACACTGACAACAAGTCCTTTATAGTATATAAGGACTGGGAGGAGTATACGGGTATGCTTGATGACGAGCAGGCAGGAAAGCTGTTCAAGGCGCTGTTTGTATTCGCAAAGAGCGGAGAAATGCCAAAGCTCCCCGGTATGACAGCTATGGCATTTGCCATGATGAAAAACTGTATCGAGCGCGACGGTATCGCATGGGAGGAGATGTGCGAGAAAAACAGAAAAAATGCCATGAAGGGCGGCAGACCCAAAAAACCGACCGGTTTTTCCTGCGGTTTACAAAAAGCGGAAAAACCCGATAAAGATACAGACAGTGACAATGATAATAATACAGATACTGACAGTGAAATTGAAACTGACAGTGAGACTGTGACTGAAAAAGCAAATGAGCTTTGTGAGGTAAGGCTCAGCGATGATGAAAAGCACATTCTCTATTCACTGGCAGACAGACAGACTATCGACAGATATATTTTAAATATTTTAGACTGGCAAAAAAGCAGCGGAAAGGTAAACACTAAGCCCTATATCTCAATTCGCAAGTGGTTAGATGAGGACGGTATGATAAAAAGCCCCCAAAAACCCGACTACAAGTATTCAAGTGACAAGCAGATAGAGGAATTTGAGCGCTATGCCGACAGTATAGATTTTTCCACACTTTCTACATAATTTCCTTGCAAAATGTTAAAGGATATGATATAATATAAAAAGTTAATATAAAAAGTATCATATCAGGGGGAGATAAAGCATGAGCCTTGACCTTGCAAGGCTGTCATCACTCATGTCACTGAACCTCGGCAGCAAAAGGCATGAGATGTACGGCAGCAAAAACGGCTATAACACCAACATTATGTATTTTTCAAACGACCTTACCTTTGCAATTAGGATATATGCAAATAATGACGATAAATCGGTGAGGAGCGTTTTTACCGAGTTTACGGCGGCGCACCCTGCTTACACGTTTTTAAGAATGTGGGAGGGGCGCGTAACGGCTATGCTTACAATAGAGCGAAACACCTCCGAGGAGCAGGCGGCGGCAATGCTCGGTGAGTTGTTTACGCTTGTATCAAGCCTTAACTTTCAGCCCTGCTGCTCTACCTGCGGAAGAAGGCTGCCTGCAAGGCTGTATGCGTTTATAAATGATGACTGCAACCTCTGTGATGACTGCGCGGCACTTGTGAGGGCCGATGTTGACAGGGTAAATTCTTTCTTTTCCATGCAGTCACCGAATATAACAAAGGTCATAATAGCCTGCCTTATAGCAGGCATACTCACGTTTATCTATTCCTTTAACACCTCGGGCAGTATCCCTGCGGTGTGGAACGGGGCGCTTGAAACGGGGGTCGGCGTTCTGCTTGCCTGCTTTTTTATAAAAAAGCTTGCAGGCAAGGCCAATAAGCTTTCGGCACTTTTGAGCATTTTATTCTGCATAGTTTTCGCCTTTGCGGGAACTGTGGGCTGGTTTGCTGACTTTTTTGCAGACTTTAACCGCGACAATGCCGCCGATGTGCAGTATGTCATCGACTATTACGAGCAAAAGCAGCAGGAATATTCCCCATACGCGACAGCACTTCACAGCGGTGACTATGACCTTGCATCAAAATACTATTCGCTTGAAGAGTTAAGCGACAAGGAGCTTAAAGAGAGATACGATTACAACAAGCTGATAACCGACAATCAGTCGCTTACTGACTGCATCATTCATTTCCCCTCGCTTATGTTTTCAGAGTACGGCAATAAAATCGTTGACGGCTTTTGGAAACTGATCATAGGCGACATAATAGGTGCGGTGGTAATAGGCATTCTGATATGGCGAAAGATTCTTTCAATGGACGAATTAAGATACAAGCTCGAACCGCTGCCGCTTAACACGGTAAACCCCTATGAGCTGATAGTTGGCAGGGAAGAGCAGAGGTAGATAAACCAAAACACATAAACCGGAGTTTGTGGGGCTTTGCCCCACAAGCAATGAATAATGAATAATGAATAGTGAATAATGAATAATTAATGTGTCGGCTCACACCGACGGATGGAAGTTTTGCTTTGCAAAACTTAGCTGTCAGCTTTGCTGACAAGCCTCATATCAGGCTTGTCAGGGTGGCGAAATTGTGGACTTTAGACAATATTGTCCGGGTAAACGGCCGAATGGCCATATCAACGCCGAAGGCGTACCTCTATTTTTCATTCTTCATTCTTCACTATTCATTATTCATTGCTTGCAGCGGCTTTGCCGCTGCAAATTCCTGTTTATCTGACTATAAAAAGGTAAATCAAAACTTGACATAACGGAGGAAATTATGAAAAAGCTAACAAAACGCATTATAGGCTTTGCTTTGGCACTTGCTTTAAGCTCTGCCAATGCCGCCTTCCTGCCGACAATGACGGCAAACGCTGGGCAGATGTTAGGCCAGACGGATTTTGAAAACGGGGTAGGCCTGCCGTGGCACGTCTGCGAGAGTATGACGGGCAAAATGGAATTCGAGATAGATAACGGCGTCTACAAAATAACTATCGTAAACCCCGGCGGTGCGTCTAACGGCGGTGAGGACAGGTGGGACTGTCAGTTCCGCTACAGAGGGCTTAAGATAGTTTCGGGGCAGAGCTATACGGTCGATTTTGATATCACCGCGTCAAATAACTGCACCTATTATACCAAGATAGGCGATATGGCAGAGCCGTATGCCGAGGACTGGCACGGCGAGCCCGACAGCGGCCAGTATAATAATTTCTGGGACGTAAAGCAGCTCTCCGCAAATCAGAAAACTCACGTCACGGGGCGCTTTACCGCTAACAGAACGGCTGATGTCGAGTGGGCTTTCCACATAGGCGGTGACAGCGTGCCTGCCGGAACGGTGTTTACATTTGACAATATGTCGCTTGTGTGCGATTCGTCGAGTGAATATGACTATAAGGCGGAGGAGCCTTATCAAAGAGCCGAAATAGCGGCAAACCAGGTCGGCTACTTTGCTAAGAGGGAGAAAAAAGCGACACTTATTACCGACTCGGAAAAGGCAGTCGATTTCTCCTTAAAGGACGAAAGCGGAAAAGAGGTATGGTCGGGCAAGAGCGAGCCGTTCGGGTATGATGAGGACTCGGGCGACAAGGTGCAGGTGCTTGACTTCTCCGATTTTGACAAGGCAGGCAAATACTATATCGAAACTAAGGACGGCGCTAAGAGCCGCACCTTTGAGATACTTGACAACACCGAGAGCTACAGCGCGATGCTGTATGACGGGCTCAATTATTACTACCAGAACCGCTCGGCGATAGAAATAAAGAGCGACTACATCACCTCGGGCGACAAGAGCGCCCTTGCGCGCGCGGCAGGGCATACATCAGACGTTGCAACTATCGAGCAGACGTGGGGCTATACCGCCTCATCGGGCACGCAGGACGTTTCGGGCGGCTGGTATGACGCAGGCGACCACGGAAAATACGTCGTAAACGGCGGCTTGTCGGTATGGCTCTTGAATAATATGTATGAGCGCGCTAAAGCTAAGGGTGACACAAAGGCTTTTGATGACGGGGCGATGTCTATCCCCGAAAACAACAACGGCTACCCCGATATACTTGACGAGGCAAGGTGGGAGACCGAGTTTATGCTCAAAATGATGGTTAAGGACGGCGACTGCAAGGATATGGTCTACCACAAGGTACACGATATCAAGTGGACAGCTCTCGGCATGACCCCTGCGGAGGACACATTGGAGCGTATCATAAAGCCGCCCACGACCTGCGCGACCCTTAACCTTGCGGCGTGTGCGGCGCAAAGCTACAGGCTATGGAAGGACTTCGACAGCGCCTTTGCCGATGAGTGCCTGACTGCCGCAAAGAACGCCTACGCGGCGGCAAAAAAGCACCCCGATATGTTTGCACCGCTTGATGAGAGCGTCGGCGGCGGCGCATATGGCGACACGAGCGCTGAGGACGAATTTTACTGGGCGGCGTGCGAGCTTTACATCTCAACGGGCGATGATGAGTATTTTAAGGATATGCAGTCAAGCAAGTATTTCCTCAAAGTGCCGACTAAGCTCGATGACGGCGAGAGCGTTGACACGATAGGCACCTTTGACTGGGGGCATACGGCACCGCTTGGCAATATGACCCTTGCACTCAATGGCGACAAGCTTGACAAGGGCGATGTTGATTCGCTTAAGAAAGCCTTTGCATCGGCGGCTGATGAATACCTTGACTTAGAGAGCAAGCAGGGCTACGGCCTGCCTTACGGGCAGTCAACGATAGGCTTTGCGGACAGCGACAAGGGCTACAACTGGGGCTCAAACAGCTTTGTGCTTGATAACTCTATAGTTATGGCATATGCCTTTGACTTAAACGGCGATGATAAGTACCTTAACGGCGTTATCAGCGGCATGGATTATATCCTCGGGCGAAACGCATCAGATTACTCATACGTTACGGGCTACGGCTCGCACGCGACTACCTACCCACACCACAGGTTCTGGTCAGGGCAGGAGTTTGAGGGCTTTCCGTTTGCACCCTCGGGCGTTTTGTCGGGCGGCCCCAACAGCGGTATGGAGGATCCGTGGGTAAAGGGGAGCGGCTGGAAAAAGGGCAAGATCGCACCGCAGAAATGCTACCTTGACCACATCGAGGCATGGTGCGTAAATGAGTGTACTATCAACTGGAATGCCGCACTTGTGTGGGCTGACAGCTTTATCTGCGAGCAAAACGGCGGCATAGTCACGGGGGCGGTCTACGTCAGTGACGAAAAGGCGGAGGACACAAAGACCGTGACGGAGAGTGACGACTCATCGGAATACGACAGCGAAAAGGTAAATGAGGACAAGAAGAAATACGATGATGATGATAAGTCCGATAAAACGGACAGCAGCAAGAGCGATGATAATGACAAGGAAAGCGGCGGCTTAGGCGTTTGGCTTTACGTTATCATCGGGGGGATAATACTTATAGCGCTTATCTCGCTTGAAGTATTTATCTACAACATAATCAAATTAAAGAGCGGGGAGAAAAAGGAATGAATTTTATGAAAAAGCAGATATTAACGGGACTTTCCACAGCGGCACTGACACTTGCACTTGTTTCGGGGATAGTTAACACAGCAGGCTTTGACGGCGGTGAGGACAGCGCGCCCTCAATAGAAACGGCAGGCATAACGGTCATGAGTGCAAATGCCGCATACAGTTATAAGACCCCTGAGGTAAAGACACAGGCTGTCTACAGCGATATTTTCAAGTTTGTGATAACAAACTACGCAGACTACGGCAAGGAGGCAAAGATAGTTGCCTATGTCGGGGGCAAAAAGGTGAGCACCACCACGGCGGCGGCGCTTAAAAAAGCAAGTGGCAAGCTCAACATTACAAATGACGGCACAAAGAACCTTAAGCCTAACACCAAATATGCGATAAAGATCGTTGCCGTTTACGATAACGGCAAGAAGATGACAAAGAGCTTTAACAAGACCACCGCTATCGACAGCTACTGGACGGTACACAAGGGCGTGAATGTATTTGAAAGATCGGGCGGCAAGTTTGTAAAGAGCTTTACCGCAGACAGCGAGCTTGTTTACAGAGGTGAGCTTGTTGATAAAAAGTGCAAAGTGATAACCGGAAAGGCAAAGACCACCGCTGCGAGATATCTGAAAGTAAAGATACCCTTTGAAACGGGCGTGAATGAGCTGGGGGAGATGCAGTATGTTTACAAGGACTGCTACATCGACTACAAGCTAAACAAAAAGGTAAACCGCAAATCGCCCTCGGCGGTAAGAAACGTTGTAGTAAACTACGCGAAGATGATGACAGAGCTGCCCAACCAGCGCTATGAGCTGAGCGGTGAATATGTAGGAAAAGATTCCACCGTTTCAGACTGCTCGGGAATGACAGAGCTTGCATATCTGCAAATAGGCTATTACCTTGAACACTACGCTGACAGGCAGGCTAACAACTACGGCAAGGTCATTTACAACAACTTAAAATCGACGGGTGTATACAGCGGCGTTGAAACTTATGCATTAAAGAACAGCTCCTCGCGCGTTGACATCTCAAAGCTCGTTAAGGGCGACCTTGTGTTCTTTATGGAGGCTACCAATAACGCAGACGACAACAGCCTTTACGTTGACAACGGCATAGGCCATGTAGGTATGTACTTAGGCGGCGGCAAAATGGCACACTTCACCGCAGGCTACGGCATTTACAACCACCCCTGCCGCATAGAGGACTTAGCGCAGTACGACAAGGGGCTGAGGGTAGTTAAGGCGGTAAGATATGTTATTTAATTAATAATTAATAATTTTGGTGCGCGCTGCGCGCGGATCTGAAAAAGAGAGGGGCTATTATGGAGAATGAGAACAATATTAATGAAATGGAGCTTGATTTTAAAGAGTTTGAAAACGCAGCACACATCATTGTCGAAAACCCGTTAAAGTAAAACATACGTAAATACGACGTTTTAAGTCCCCCCTGCAAATCAACAGCCCCGATACTCTTTTGAGTACCGAGGCTGTTTTTTACCTTTACACATTTAATGTATTGTTTCGTGTGGGAGAGGTTGAGGTGATTTGCAATTAGTTTAATACCGCTTTTGACACCATAGTATCCTAAAATGAGAAGAAATCATCTCTCAAATTTCCGCAGCGTATAAATAGTTTTCTTGAAATCGCGGAGATTGCTTCAAAAAAGTTTTTCGCTTGATGTTATATTTCCTTCTGAATCTAATACGTGATGGATTATTTCTTCTTGCTCATATAAAACTACAATTTCATCATATTGATTGTATTTGTAAATGATATGAGTCACACCACTGCCACCAACTATGTCAGGGTGATTTTGCACTTTTTCAAATTCCGCTATAATGCTTTCAAAATCAGTATATCGCTTAATAATATCTTTAGCCGTGCTTAAATCAAGCTTGGGAGTTGTAGGATCAACTTCACCTGTTATTATACCCTCCTCATACATAAGTCTTTCATAATCAGGATTTACATTCTTTTCATCATATAATTTTGTTAGGCTATTGATTTGTTTGTTGTTAATCTCTATCCCGGCTTTTTTATAGATTTCAACTATTTTTTTATCCTGACACAAAATTGTGTTTTTCAGTTCTCCGTTTTTGTCATAAACTGAGAATTGTTTAGGTGTATTATCAAACTCCGAAGTAGAAAAAATAACAATATCACCATTCTCAAGAATATAATGGGATTGTTGAAAACTTCCCCCACTCACAGAACCGTGGGGTTCGCCTAACTTTTGATGTATTACCTCTCTCGAAGCGCCTTTCAAGTCGTGAATTTCTTTAATTGATATGTCTGTTCTAATCATTAATTCACTCTTGTTATATGTGATGTCCTTATTAGAATCCTCGTAAACTGGTTCTTGAGCGTTATATGTTTCTTTTGAAATCAACTGAGTATCTACATCGTTTTCAGCAGCGGAGGAAATATTGTTTTCTCGTGTACTGATAATGAGTACAGCTGCAAAAGCAAGAACTGTTAAAATCATTATTTTTTTCATAAAAACCTCCTATTCCTACCTAACGGCATAAAAAACAGTTGAATCAGTCCGCGCAGCGGACACAATAATTATTAATCACTCAACGACTGCGTTTTTGGCGATGACCTCGGCTACGAGGTTTGCAGGGAGCTGATCGTAGCGTGCTTTCTCGATCGAGAAATAGCCTCTGCCCTGCGTCATCTGACGGAGGATAAGGGTGAAATCAAACATCTGCGCGTAGGGAACTTCTGCGGTGACTACAGTCAGGCCTTTCTTAGCGGCAGGCTCCATGCCAAGCACGCGGCCTCTTCTCTTGTTCAGCTCGCCTATGATATCGCCCGTGTTCTCATCGGGAACGGTGACTGTCAGCGAGCCTATAGGCTCTAACAGCATAGGCTCTGCCTGTTTCATGCCCTCCTTGAAGGCAATGGACGCGGCAGTTTTGAATGCCATTTCAGACGAATCAACGGGGTGATAAGAGCCGTCAACGAGGATAGCCTTTACACCGACAACGGGGAACCCTGCGAGAACGCCTTTCTTCATGCACTCCTGCAAGCCCTTTTCAACGGCAGGGAAGAAGTTCTTCGGAACTGCGCCGCCGAAAACCTTTTCCTCGAAAATTAGCTCATCGGAAATGCACGGCTCAAACTCTATCCAAACGTCACCGAACTGGCCGTGGCCGCCCGACTGTTTCTTATGCCTGCCCTGAACCTTGACTTTCTTTCTTATCGTTTCCTTATAGGCTATCTTCGGCTCTGACGTTGTGACATCTGCGCCGAAAACGTCCTTTAATCTGCCGATAACGGAATCAAGGTGCAAGCCGCCGAGACCCGAGAGGATCATTTCAAGCGTTTCCTCGTCCTGCTTATAGCTTATCGTCAGGTCTTCCTCGAGTATTCTCTGCATAGCATTGCCTATCTTGCTCTCATCGCCCTGAGCCTTAGCCTTTACTGCAAGGTTATAGCATGGCGCAGGAACGGAAATAGGCTCAAACTTAACAACGCGGCTTGCATCGCAGAGGGTATCGTTGGTATTTGCGCTCATTTTAGCTGCCACGCAGATATCGCCTGCGGGAACCTCGGAAACATCTATCTGTTTCTTGCCGACAAGGTATACGAGCTTGCCGACCTTTTCGGTATTGCCCGTGGTAGCGTTGACTACCTCTGCGCCCGTCTTAAGCACGCCAGCGTGTACCTTGATAAAGCTCATCTTGCCTACAAACGGGTCTGCAACAGTCTTGAAAACGAAAGCCGCAAGGGGAGCGTTCTCATCGTTCTTTATCTCAACGATATCGTCGCCTGCCGTTGCCTCCTTAGTGTCGTTATCGGTAGGTGCAGGCAGCAGGAGGTCAATTTCCTTTAACAGCATATCAACGCCTGCGAGGGTAGTAGATGATACGCAGGTAACGGGGGTGATTATGCCCTCATTCATGCCCTTGTGGATACCGTCAGTCAGCTCTTTCTGAGTGAAAGCCTCACCCGAGAAGAATTTCTCAAACAGCGCCTCGTCTGTTTCAGCTACCGCCTCGGAAACAGCCTCACGAAGTCCGTCGATACGGTATTCCATTTTTTCCGATACATCGCCGTCGGGCATATCTGTTTCAACAGCCTTGCCGTCAACGTATTTATAAGCCTTCATTTCAATGAGGTTAACGTAGGAAACTATCTTTCTGTCAGCGATAACGGGAACTACAACTGGGCAGACAGTCGGGCCGAACTCGGCTTTGAGCTGAGTGAGCGTATTATAGAAATTAGCGTTATCATCATCGAGCTTTGTTACCACGAACATTGTGGGCTTGCCCTCAGCCTGCGCGCGGTCATATGCCTTATGAGTGCCGACCTTGACACCCGATTTGCCCGAAACAGTTATCATAACACAGCCGCTTGCGTTTATCGCCTCGGCAGCCTCGTTCTCATAGTCAAAAAGCCCGGGGGAGTCAAGCAGATTTATCTTAAGCCCGTCACGCTCAAAAGTTGAGAGTGAGGTATAAACCGAGCATTTTCTTTTTATTTCCTCGCCCGTATAGTCGGAAACAGTATTGCCGTCAAGCACCTTGCCGAGTCTGTCAGACGCGCCTGCCGTATAGAGCAGAGCCTCTGTCAGCGAAGTCTTTCCCGACCCTGCGTGACCTGCAAGGGCAATATTTTTGATGTGAGTGTTGTCGTATCTTTTCATGGTTTTCTCTCCTTTGTAGACAATTAGAGGTAAGATGCAAGAGGCAAGATGACTCCTCTAATGATACAAACCTCGCGCGAAAGTGATAATTTGATGAAATCACCAAAAAACACCCAATCGCATATACTAATTATATAACATTTTAACATAAATTGCAATAGAATTTTGTAATATTCTTTTCGTGATTATGAACAAAATTTGATAGTGCTCACAATGCACAATGCACAAGAACAATGCTGGGTTAAGGTATCGCCTGCGGCGATGATATGCCCATTCGGGCGGCCGCCGCAGGCGGAAATTAGCAATTAACAATAAAAACCCCCGAGGGATAATCCTTCGGGGGTAAATTGCTTATCAGCGGCGCAGCCGCTTTAAAATCCGCGCGCTATGCGCGCACCTTAATTGTGCATTGTGCATTATACATTAATTATGACCTTTCCGCCGTAGTTGGGGTTTACCTCGACCTTTTTGTCTGTGCCTGCAACTTCGATGGTGAATGATGCGTTGGTGTCGGTGTATGTGCATTCGATAGTATTGCCGTTTCTTGCGGCGGTAAGCTCGAATACCTGACGAGCCTCGGTGTCGTAGACCTTAGCTGATGCGCTCTTGCCGTCCTCTAACTCAAATATCTTAAAGGTAGTGCCGTCAAGGTAATCATACTCGATATCTCTTTCAAATTTACCGAATGGTACAATGCTGTTGGGCTTTGCAAGTGCAGGGATCTCGAGATACGAGCATTTATGCCTATACCACTTCTCGCCCTCAAAGACCTTGCCCGTGATGATATCTGTCCACCTGCCTGCGGGGAGGTAGTATTCAGCCATGCCCTCATCATTGAGGATAGGTGCAACAAGAATATTGTCACCGAACATATACTGTCTGTCAAGTGTAAGGCAGGTGGGGTCATCTGCATAGTCGATAACCATAGCCCTCATAACAGGTATGCCCGTTTCGTGGGTCTTGATAGCCTGCGACCAGATATACGGCATAAGCTGACCCTTAAGGTTTACAAAGAATTTCAAAACGTTCGAGCAGCTCTCGGGCTCCTTTGAATCGTCATCGAACAGCCACGGAACTCTGTAGGACTGGTTTCCGTGCAGACGGCTGTGTGAGGAGAACATTCCGAATGCAGCCCAGCGCTTGTAGATATCAGCAGGGGCAGTAGCCTCAAAGCCTGCCATATCGTGCGAGGTATAGCCAAAGCCCGAGATACAAAGTGACAGACAACCCCTTACGACCTCAGCCATTGAGTTATAGTTGCCCGAGCAGTCACCGCCCCAGTGAACGGGGAATTTCTGACCGCCTGCTGTAGCGGAGCGCGCGAAAAGGCAAGCCTTGTTCTCACCGAAATACTCCTTAAGCACGTTAAAGACAGTTTCATTATAGAGGTAGGTGTAGTAGTTGTGCATCTTAACGGGGTCGGAGCCGTCAAAATACTTGACGCCCTTTGTGGGTATTCTCTCACCGAAATCGGTCTTGAAGGTATCAACGCCCATTTCGCAGAGCTTTCTTAGGTAAGATGCATACCACTCTCTTGCCTCGGGGTTGGTAAAGTCAACTATAGCCATACCGGGCTGCCATGTATCACACTGGAACACGCTGCCGTCAAGGTTCTTGATAAAGTAGCCGCCCTTAACGCCCTCATCGAACAGGCGCGAGCGCTGACCGATATAGGAGTTTATCCACACGCAGGTATGGAGCCCCTTATCCTCATGGAGCCTCTTAAGCATAGCCTCGGGCTCGGGGAACTGGCTCTTATCCCAATCAAAGTTGCACCACTCAAAGCCCTTCATCCAGAAACAGTCAAAGTGGAACACCTGCAAGGGGATATCGCGCTCTGCCATGCCGTCGATAAATGTCGTGATAGTTTCCTCATCATATGATGTGGTAAACGATGTTGTGAGCCACAGGCCGAACGAGAATGCAGGCGGCAGAGAGGGCTTGCCCGTAAGGGTGGTATAGCCTTCAAGTGCCTTCTTTATATCATCGCCGCCGAAAACGAAATATTCAAGGTTCTCACCGGGAACTGTCATAGAAACCTTGGAAACGGTATCCGAGCAGACCTCATAGGAAACCATATCGGAGCTGTTTACGAACACGCCGTAGCCCTTTGACGAAACGAAGAACGGAACGGACTTATATGACTGATCCGAGCAGGTGCCGCCGTCAGCGTTCCATATCTCGACAGTCTGGCCATTCTTGGCAAGGGTGGTGAATTTCTCGCCAAAGCCGTAGAAATACTCGCCGACAGATGTATCGAACTGCTCGCGGATATATGTCTTTTTATCAGAGTGAGGATAGCTCCAGAAGGTATCATCAGCCTGTACCTGCTCGATAGCGCGCCTTTTATATTCGCTCTCGAAAACAACGCCCGTTGAGCGCCATGCGCCGCTTGTCATTTTCTTATCCTTATAATAGTAGGTAAAGCCCCAGTTTTCCTTATCGACAACAAGCTTAGTGTCGCCCGAAACGAGGACAGCCTTTTTATCGTCGATAGTTACCTCGGGCTTGAAATCACCCTCGTTAAGCACGAAATGAGGGCCGTTGTCGATAGTGCCCTTATAGTGGGTGATAGACACCTTTATGCAGTTTTCCTGAGTTGATGTATAGGCGATCTCCAGATTGGCAGAGCCGAGCATCATAGCCCTGTTGAATACCACAAAAGGTGTGGCAACTACCAGAAAGCCGTTTTCGATAGGCTCGATCTCAAATGCCTGATTTGCGTAATTTACCTCATACCCCTTTTGATTGAGCCAGAAGCCGTCAGCAAATTTCATATTTCTTCCTCCTTAAAACAGTAAAATTTTAAAATCATGATATGTTTTTCAAAAAAATGTAAGCTTAGTCCATTTTACCCAAAATTTCCAAAGCCTGATTATATTTTAAAGCATATCGCAACAAATTGCAATAGAAAATTTATAAATAATAGCGCGATATTGCACATTTTATGTAAATATTTTATTAACTTGTTGAAGGGGAATGGGAGGATTTTAGCTTTTGTGTAAACGTTAACAGCAGGGGATCTATTTGTGCGGTGTTGCCTTAAAAAAACAATGCCCCCACATAAGCGAGGGCAGGAGAGATCATTTCCAAGTGAATGTAAGCTTTTTATTCTGTTTGGCGCAGTCTGTAAGGTACAGATTGATAAGCGTCTGATAGGGAACACCCGTTTCTTCGGCAAGTGCCTTGAAATAGTCGATAGTAGATGTGTCGATATTTATTGTTATTTGTTTTTTCAGCTTGCCCGAGTATGGGTTTTTACGCGGATTAAGGTTTTTGATGTCGTAATCGTTTCTCATAATACTCCCTCCTCATAGAAATTCTTTTCACGTTTGGTAGCCTCTCTTGCAGATATGATTCTGATGATATTATCATTATCTCTATAGCAATGGCTTACGATACACACCTTTGATGACTTTGTCATTCCAATGATAAGAAACCTATCCTCATCGACAGAGTGGTCGGGATCATCAAAGACGATCGCAAGGTCATCATAGAATACTTCTTTTGCTGTTTCAAAGGAAATGCCGTGCTTTCTTTTGTTTATTTCGTTTTTGTTTTCGTCCCACTCAAAATGCAGAAGTTCCATTTTTATACCGTCCCATAATTATATAATAATTATTTCCTACATATATTATACAACGTTTTATATAATTTGTCAAGCAATTATTAAATTATTTTATATTTCTTGACTAAACGGGGATAATATGGTATAATATATTAAACTATATCAAAATATACTACGGAGGTTTTTATATATGAAATTTCAGCTTACTGTAAGGCAAAAGCTCGGCGCGGCGTTAGGGCAGGAGAGTGATGAGAGCCCCTGCACCAACATTTCCCCCGACGGGTGCTTTGAGGCGGATATGTTGGGCTTTGCAAGGCGTGACTCGAACGCGCACATCACCGCGTGGGTGACAGCACAGGGAATGAAGGTAAGAACTCAGAAGGACTGGGCTAAGAACGCAAAGACCAAAGCACTTGAAAAGACAGTAACGGTACAAAACGGCGATAAGCCCGAGACTTACATTTTTTCGCTTAAACAGCTATAATTATGGAGAAAACTATTATGTATTCGTACTACGCACGACAGCCGATATTCAACTTAAAAAACGACACTATCGCTTACGAGCTGCTTTACCGCGACTCGCTTGAAAGCACCTCCTACAGCTTTTTTAACGGCGACCTTGCATCAGCAAGCGTTATTAACACGGCCCTTTTCGGGGGTGACCCGAAAATCGTTTTCGGCGGAAAAAAGGTATACATCAACTTTACCGAAAAGCTGCTAACAAACGGGATAGCTTATCTTCTGCCACCCGAAAACATCGTTATTGAGGTGTTAGAGGACGTAAGGCCTACGCCCGAGGTGATAACGGCACTTGACAACCTCTACCGCTCGGGCTACAAGATAGCGCTTGATGATTATGTCGAGAATGAGGAAAACTCGGTATTTTTAAACTATGCTTACATGGTAAAGATAGATTTCCGCGTTTCAAAGGAGGAGATAGAGCGCACGGCAAAGCTTTGCCGCGAGCGGCGCATTTTTATCCTTGCGGAAAAGGTGGAAACGCAGGAGGATATCGACTATGCAAAGAGCTTAGGCGCTGTATTCTTTCAGGGATATTTTTATGCAAAGCCCATTGTTGTTTCAAGCAATAATCTGACCCCGTTGCAGACTACTTTCATGCGCCTTGCATCAAAGCTGAGTGACCCCGATACGAGCCTTAGGGACGTTTCCGACATAATACAGACCGACGCTGCAATGACGCTCAGATTCCTGCGGCTTGTAAACTTTATCCGCTTTGACTGGATGGACAAGATTCAGTCAGTCCACCAGGCGGTGCTGATAGCAGGGATAAACAAAACGAAGGAATTTATCTACTTCAATGGGCTTTCGCAGCTTAATGACACGGGCAATGACGAGATAATCCTTACGGGCTTTTACCGCGCGGATTTCTGCTGGCAGCTTGCACGCATCATTTCAAACGACAAGCTGTTTTATGATGAGATGTATCTCACAGGCCTTATGTCGATAGTGATAGATTACGCATTTTCGGGGTCTGATGATGTTATCGAGGGGCTGCCGTTTTCGGAGAACATCAAAAGCGGCTTAAAGCTTGAGGACACCCCCTCGGGCGAGATACTGCGCGCTGTTATCGCCTACGACAAAGGCCGCTGGGAAGAGGTCGAGGATTTCAGAAAGGCTCACAGCATTTCCCACGATGAAATGGCGCGGCTGTCATTGGAATGCATAGAGCATTCTAACCATGTTATCAAGGGGTTTAGCTTTGAGGAGTGACAGTCAATTAATAATTAATAATTAATAATTGAGGTGCGCGCTCAGCGCGCGGATATTAAAAAAATTTATCCACCGAGAGATTAGCGCAGGCGCAATAAAGAAGTTTTTATTCCGACACTTCTGCTGTATCACGGCAGAAGTGTCTTTGTGTTACTTAGTGCAGCGCCTGCTAAAAGAAAAAAGAAGAAAGAATAAATAAGAAATAATAATCAAGGTATCGCCTGCGGCGATATATTTTGAAATATGTCCGCAAAGCGGACACCTTGTTTATTCTTTATTCTTTCTTCTTTATTATTTATTCTTTTAGTGGTGGCACATACAAAGCTGTAATTGTCAAATACTTCTTTATCGCCACCGCGCTTTTTCTCTCGGGGGGTTGTTAGCTATTCATTATTCCCGTCCTTTTTGATAAGCCTGCGGATAGCTCCTACGGCGCATTTTATGCCGCGCGTGGTGTCGTAGGTGATGTTGTCGGGCAGGCCTCTGTTTGAGCGCTCGACGTTCCAGAGGGCTGTAAGCACCGCGCCGCAGCGCACGCGCCTTGCTATACCTACTGCGAAAACTGCCGCGCATTCCATTTCCGAGGTAAGGCAGCCGCACTTAAAATAGCTGTCATAGCGGTATTTTATATCCTCGCCGACGGGGGAGTTGTCGGGCTCTACTTCGCCGTAAAAGCTGTCCTTTGAATGAACAACGCCTATGTGGTAGCGGTTTCCGTTTTTATCGGTCGAAAGCTCTTTTGCTGCATCTCTTAGCGCCTCTATAACATCAAAATCCGCAACGGCAGGGTAGCCGTTCGGGAGGTATTCGTAGGTAGTGCCCTCTGACCTTATCGCAGAGTTTGCGATTATAAGGTCGCCGCCGTATACCTTAAGGTCAAGGCCGCCCGAGGTGCCTATTCGGATAAATGTGTCAGCGCCGCACTTGATAAGCTCCTCCACCGCGATAGCCGTTGAGGGACCGCCTATGCCCGTAGAGCAGACTGTTACCTTTACCCCGTCAAGCTTGCCCGTGTAGACGTTGTACTCGCGGTTTTCAGCTATGTGAACGGGGTCATCAAGATACTCGGCTATAGCTATGGCGCGGTTAGGGTCGCCGGGGAGAATGCAGTATCTGCCTATCTCGCCCTTTACCGTCTTGATATGAAATTGCCGCTCGCCGTCCATTATTGATGCCATATTTATCCTCCTTACTGCCTTATCGCTTTTATGAGATTTCTTATGCTTATAACTCCCACGATGAGGAATATCCCACCGCCGCCCGTGCAGGCTATCCTTAAAAATGTGCTTATGTCTTTATAGTAGTTTTTTGCAGGGTTTGAGGGGTCGTAGTGGATCTCTATCTTTTCGCCCACCTTATGCTCGGGCGGATTTGATGCTGAGCTTGAAATGCCCTGATATGTCTTGCCGTCCACCTCAAAGCTGTAAACGGGCGCGTAGCTTACACTTGTATGCTCCATATGGTTTTTTGGTGAACGCGTTGAGCTTTCAAAGCGTCTGTTTTCTATAACGGTAGCAGTGATAGTTTCGGTGCAGCTTTTGTATTCGTCCTTTAATAGCCTCGGCATCACTATACCGTAGATTATAAGCCCTATTCCTGCCACGGTGAATAAAAACGCGAACACCGCATAAAAGCCCTTAAGCATTCGCTTTTGTGTTTCGGGGTCTAACTGTGTCTTTTTACTCATTTAAAACGCCTGCCTTTTCCGTTTAGCATTGATACCGATCACAAGGAACACAAGCCCGAACACGAAGAAGAACCCTCCTATCCCGTAAAGGACAGCGCGCACAAGGTTTATTGCCTTGTCAACGTAGAAATTCGTGGGGTCACCCGGTTCATAATGCAGCTCTACCTTGTCGCCCACCTCATGTTTCGGCGGATTGGTAGAGTAGGAGCTTTTTCTTTCATATTCCTTGCCGTCCACCGTGTATGAAAACACGGGGGTGTAGGTATCATCGTTTATGATATTCTTTGTAACTATCGCGGTGGTGGTTTCTGTGCATTTATCATAGTTTTGCTGCATAAAGTAGGTAACTATCACCCCAACCGCGATGATAAGCGCGCCAATTCCCATAAATATGCCGCCCAAAAGCTTAAAAACAAAGGCAACATCACCGGGCTTGCTGCTCACCATATGGTAGCTGTAGCCCGCAGCTGAAACGTTTGAAAATGTCATACGCTGCCCGTCCTGATACTCATGCGGCTGCCCGTCATATTCCTGATGCAGCTGCTGATGCAGCTCCTGCTCCCTCGCATCTGCCTGCGCGTATCTTTCGTATTCTTCCTGATAATCGACTTCGTTTTTCATATATGCTCCTCCTTAATTTGTTTTCTATATTTTATCACAGCAGATATTAAGAAGTAATTAAGACTATCTAACTCCTTGTGGGGCTTTCCATGCCAACGCAGTAAGCATATGCTCCCGTATCCCTTCGGGCTCGCACTCCCACATTTATAATCCCGTGCGCCAACGGCGCACACCTCAATTATTCATTATTCATTATTAATTATTTAAAGGAAGGGTTTCCGTAATAGAAACCCTTTGCCGTTTATTTGTCTATTTTCATTGAGATGTCAAATGCCTTGACCGAGTGGGTGAGAGCGCCTAAGGAGATTATGTCAACGCCCGTTTCGGCTATGCCGCGGATAGTCTGCGCGGTGACGTTGCCCGAGGCCTCTAACAGCGCCTTGCCGTCGGTTATCTCTACCGCCTTTGCCATGTCCTCATTTGACATATTGTCAAGCATGATTATCTCGACACCTAAGCTCAGCGCCTCTTTAAGCTCGTCAAGGTTTGCTACCTCGACCTCTATTTTTACCGTGTGCCCCATTCTTTCTCTTAGCGCCTTTACCGCACCCGACATGGAGCCGTAAGCATCAAGGTGGGTGTCCTTAAGCATTGCGCAGTCGGAAAGGTTATAGCGGTGATTCTTGCCGCCGCCGACTGTTACGGCATATTTCTGTATCTGCCTGAGCCCCGGCAGGGTCTTTCTCGTGTCGGCGATAGATGCCTTAGTACCCTTTACAAGGTCAACGCATTCGCGCGTCATAGTCGCTATGCCCGACATATGCTGAACTATGTTGAGCGCCGTTCTCTCGCCCTTTAAAAGCTCGCGCGTGTGGCAGGTGATTCGTGCGATGATATCGCCTTTTTTCACCCTCTCGCCGTCGTGAATGTAAATCTCAGCCTTAGCCGTGCTGTCAAGCAAAGTGAAAACCCTTACCGCGATGTCAATTCCGCAAAGCACGCCGTCAGCCTTTGCAACGTATCTTGCGGTGGATATCTTATCCCCGTCAACAAGATAGTCGGTAGTAACATCGACGTAGTTTATATCCTCATTAAGCGCTGTTTTGATAAGGTCATCTATCTGAAACTGCATTAGTGCCATAAGAAAATCTCCTTAGAATAAATAGTCTGTTTCTTCCTTTTTCATTGAAAGGTCTTGATCCTCCGCATACATATCCTCGCCCTCGCTTGTGGTAAGCTCGGCATTTTCGGTGATTATCTTCATGCAGTCGCTCAGGATAATATAAGCGCAGGTACAAAGCGAGCTTGCCTCAACATAGTCGCGGTCAACCTTGTAATGCCCCTCATCAAGGCTCTTTTTAAGCTCGCAGATATCTCTGTAGCCCTTGAATACCTCCTCAACATCGGGGATAACAAAGTAAGCGCTCTGCATTATCTTTCTTATCTTTGTCCTTATGCCGTGGGGGATATGGGGAGCGCTGTTATCTATATCAAACTGCGCCTGCTCGAATTCTTTTGTGTGAGATGTATTTTTCTCTGCGATATCGTGTGCCGCGCGCCTTGAAAACACAAGCGCCTCAAGCAGAGAATTGCTTGCAAGGCGGTTGTTGCCGTGAACGCCCGTATGCGAGCATTCGCCGCAGGCATAAAGCCCCTCGACAGTCGTGCGCGCATAGGTATCAACGTCAATTCCGCCCATAAGGTAGTGCTGGCAGGGGAATATCGGGATAAGGTCTTTTGTCATATCATAGCCTGCATCAAGCAGGTTTTTATATATCATCGGGAAACGGTTTCTGATAAAGTCGGGGTCTTTATAGGAAATATCAAGGAAGAATTCATCAGAGCCCGTGCGCTTTGATTCAAAGATGATAGAGTGTGAAACAACATCGCGCGGCGCTAATTCAAGACGCTTGTCATAGCGCTGCATAAAGCGCTCGTGGTGGCAGTTTTTAAGGTAAGCACCCTCGCCCCTTACCGCCTCGGAGATAAGAAAGCACTCTCTCTTATCGCGGTTATTGAAGGCTGTAGGGTGGAACTGGATATAGCTTAGATTTTTTATCTTTGCGCCTAATTTATAAGCAAGGGCAATTCCGTCGCCCGTAGCTATAGCAGAGTTTGTGGTATACTCATAAACGCGCCCTATTCCGCCCGTTGCAAATATCGCAAAGTGGCTGTTTGCCGTTACAAATTCATCACCGAGCAGGATATTAAAGGAAAAGCCCGTGGAGGTCTTTTTTATATCCGTCATAACAGCGTTTTCCCATATTTCGACATTTTTAAGCGTCTGAACATAGGCTAAAAGCTTAGTTTCTATTTCATAACCCGTAGAATCCTTATGGTGGAATATCCTATGCTTGCCGTGGCCGCCCTCTAAGGTGCGGTGATAGTCGCCGTCCTCTTTTTTATCAAAGTCAACGCCGAGGCCGATTATCCTGTCGATATCAATAGCCGCCTCGTGAACGAGAACATCGGTTGAAACGGGGTCATTCTCAAAGCCGCCTGCTATAAAGGTATCCTGCTTGTGCAGCTCGGGGTCATCATCGGGGTTTTTATAGACCCCTGCGATACCGCCCTGCGCAAGAGCGGAGTTACAAAGGGTAAGCTCCCTTTTTGACAGCACAAGTATTTTAAAATCGCTCGGCAGATTTATCGCCGAATACAGCCCCGCAGCGCCGCAGCCTGCGATGATAACGTCATAATTTTTCATATATATCACCGTTCTATACAATAACAATCAAGATTTGCATATTTATCACGCATGGTAGCTTTTAAATATACTTATTCTATTATACCACAAGCTATGTTAAAATTCAAGGCTGTTCGGGGGAATACGCATAAATAGTGAAAAATGTTAATAATTTCGACATAAAGCAACGCGGAGCGTTGGCAATTAATAATTGAGGTGTCCGCTGCGCGGACGGATTTAAAATGTGGGGGTGCGTATCCCCCCACACAAAAAAAACATCGCCGCACTATGACCATTAAGATCATCGCGCAGCGATACATTCTTTATTCTTTATTCTCTATTCTTTCTTATTTCTTATTTTAGCGTAAGCGCTGTTTACCACGTCTTTGAAAAAAGAATCATGTTCACAAACAGTAAATTTGCCACGCACTGCGCTATGAGGGATATCGTCGCAAAATCATAGCCTAATTTCTCGTGCTTTGATGCCATGTCGTGAAAGCCTAAGATAAACGGCAGAAGGCAAACCTCAAAATCGTAGAAAATGCCGAATGCCGCAGTTGAAAGGCCGCCGAAAAGCACATCGTCATTAAGCGTCATCGTCACCAAAAACGAGTTTTTGTTAAGCAGCAGAATGAGCATTATCACCGAGCTTAAAACCGAAAGCGCTAAGTAAATGACCGCGTAGGTGCAGACAAAAAGTCTGTCATCATCGCACCTTTTTGAAAAGAACTTTTTAAGCGGCACACAGCCGAATGTGCAGACTAAATATGTCAGCAGCTGCACATATGAGGGGGCGCTATGGCTGCCCGTTGCCTTGAATGCTATAAACCCGAGCAGCAGCGGCGGCAAAAACAGCACGCCTTGCAGCACGGCTGAGAAAGCTATGCCGTTTTTTACGGCCTTGTCTTTTAAGAGTCCCATTTATTTCGCCTCGTCTTCCGTGAGGAATATCCTGATTATTACCCCGTCGCCAATGCTCTCGCCGACAGCGCTTAGCTTACCCTGCTGCAAGAACGAAAGCGCCTTGCTGTCGGTTATGATAGCAGGGGAGAGGTCACTAAGCGTTGAGCCGCTGTTTTCGATAAACACCTTGCATTTTTCCCCCTTAAAATCAGTTCCCTCAAGGATATATCTTGCCGACATCGTAAATTTGCCGTTCATAAAGATTTGGGTATCAACGCCGTCCATAACCGTTTCGCCGTTAAAATATTCCCCCTCAGCCCTTGCGTGAAAGCGTATCATATTCACCGAATAATCATCACCGCTGACCCCTGCGGAGGGCAGAATATCCACATATACCGTCATTACAGGCGTAACCATTTCCTCACCTCGCTTTTGTAAAAATTTCTCACTTAAGATTATAACACAACAGAAGAATGTTGTCAATTAATAATTATTAATTAAAAAAAGCGCGCTTTTTGTGCGCGCTATGTATTATCTTGTAACTATCCTCTCGGCCGCCTGGGCTGTTGATTCGTGGAGCATATTTTCTGCTGTTTTGCTCTTTTTGGAAAGGGTGAGCGCGTATTTGTCCTTTGCTATCTCTAACTTCTGAGCGCCCGTGTCGCTTAATTGGTAGATTATGTTGTCATTGACAGCCTTTGCAAAGTCGCCGACCTTTACGCTTTTCTCATCATCGTCAAAATCATAAACCGAGAAAAGGTAGCATTCTATCCCCTCAACAGTCTTAGTGCCCTTGTAGCCGTACTGTCTGTTAACACCCTTTTCTATGGGGCAGATATCCTTAGCGGTATTTATTACCGTGTTGAAAGCCGCGTTTGCCTCCTCGGGCAGCTCCTGAAAATGTACCCTTTCGTCATTTGCGGCGTTTGTAACTGTCTGCGCTGATGAAATATTCTCCTCTATTTCGTTTGCTGTAGGCTCGGCATATGCCTTGTTCGAACAGGCTGTAACAGCGCTGAGAGCGCCTATCAGCATTATTGTCATTATGATCTTCTTCATTTTGAACTGCCTTTCATATTTTTATATATCTGTATTTTATAAAAGCTATCCATTGACCATAATGGATTATACCATATATTACAATATAAGTAAATACCCGCAGGCTTTTTGTAATAAAAAATCGCCGTTTGCTAAAAACTTTGCGCAAGCGGCGATATTTAATTTGTGCATTTAGTACAACTTATTATTACAAAGCTGTAACAATTGACGAAAAGCCGGCAGCAGTTCTTACGAACGACACTCGTGCCGTATCGCTGTAGGGATCATCATTACGCCTTCCACTGTAAACGGAACTTCGATTTATAGGTATTGAATTCCACCTCGGATATTATAATAGTGTCACATTGTCCCATCTTTCTCCCATAATGATCTATATAACGCACTATGCCTGTCATTGCTTTGTATGTGATATTTCCACCGCATTTACTGCAGCAGTTTTTTCTGAGATTAGCAATCTCCTTACCGTGTATCACCGGCATTGTTGAACCGATGTACACCCAGTTTTCAAGGTTTTTATCACTGTCATGCTCGCAGGTGCCGCAGCCGCCGGCTACAAGCTCGAGCGCGTCCTCCGGGAGTTCAAGTTCATTCTCCGCAATAAAAGCATTAAGCTCTTCCTTTGTCTTGCAAAGCCTTGCCTTTTCCTGCAATTCGGGGGATAAGTCCTTAATATACTTTTCAAAATTTTCGTTCATGCATATCTTCCTTTCATTTATTATCGCCACTTTTTGCCGCAAGGCCTGCAAACATACTCGCCGAGCTCGCGGTCATAGTAAACATCATCGCTCCCACATTTGGGGCATTTGCGCTTTTGTGAGCCGCTGCAAAGTATTCCCCCCGAAACAAGCTCTAAAGCCTCCTCGGGCAGCTCCAAATCATTATCCGCGATGAATGTGTTAAGCTCCTCCGCTGTTTTGCACTCCCTTGCCTTTTGCTGCAGCTCTTCGGGCAACTGCTTTATGAATTCTTCGGTCAGTTTTTTCATGATGATCTTTCCTTTTTGTAAACTTGCGTCTTATCAAGCTTTTCGGGGCATGACGGGCATTCAAACCAAAAATCCACATTCTTAGTCACCTTATCGTATCCTGTTTTTATCTGGCAGGCAAGATGATGTATCTTGCAATAGAAATCACAGTCATCTATAAAGCAGCCATCTCTGCCGCCCGAAACTGCCTCTATTATATCATCGGGCAGCTCCACGTCATTTTCTGCCAGAAAAACGCTCAGTTCCTCGGCGCTCTCACACTTCATTGCCTTTTCTCTTATTTCCTCGGGCAGCGAGTTGATAAATTCCATTACTTCTTTATCCATAGTAAAACCTCCTTACGATCAGCCTTCCTGACGCCATTCTATATTTCTTCTCTGAAGATACCCCTTGCACTGTGTGCAGTAATAGTCAACGCTGACGTATTCTCTGTATGCGGAGCTATCTACCCTTAAGGGTATCTTGTGTATCATGCAGTATGGTGTGCCTTCATTGCAGCCTGCACCGCCTGCCACCATATCAAGCACCTCATCGGGCAGCTCCAGGTCATTATCGGCAACAAATTCGTTAAGCTCCTCCTGCGTTTTGCATTCCTTTGCCTTTTCTCTTATTTCCTCGGGCAGCGAGTTGATAAATTCCATTACTTCTTTATCCATAGTAAAACCTCCTTATGATCAGCCTTCCTCACGCCATTCTATCTCGCTTGTGTGAAGATACCCCTTGCACTCTGTACAGTAATAGTCAACGCCGACGTATTCTCTGTTTGCGTAGCTCTCTACCCTTAAGGGTATCTTGTGTATCATGCAGTATGGTGTGCCTTTATTGCAGCCTGCACCGCCTGCCACCATATCAAGCACCTCATCGGGCAGCTCTAAGTCATTATCGGCAACAAATTCGTTAAGCTCCTCCTGCGTTTTGCATTCCCTTGCTTTTTGCTGCAATTCGGGTGACAGTGTGCTTATGTATTCTTCTATGCTCTTATTCATTTATTATCCTCCTTTAGCAATACCATACACGGCCGCAGTCATTACACTGAAACTTGTGACTAAACAGCACTTTATCGTTTTCCAGCTTGCTTAAATTCATTTTTTTACAGCTCGGGCATTGATATCCCGAGCCGCAGCCGCCTGCTACATTGTCAAGAATATCCTCGGGCAGCTCTATGTCATTATCCGCAAAAAATTCACTAAGCTCCTCCTGCGTTTTGCATTCCCTTGCCTTTTGCTGCAATTCGGGGGAAAGCTCGCTGAGTAATTTTTCAAGCTCTTTGTTCATAAAATCTCTCCTTCTTACCACTCATATCCGCAGCGTTTGCATTTGCTCTTTCCCTTTTCCACCGAGAATGAAACATCTGTTGATCCGCATTTCGGGCATTTTTCGCTGTCGCAAAGCATTCCGCCCGATACTGTATCAAGCACCTCCTCTGGCAGCTCCAGGTCATTATCGGCAACAAATTCGTTAAGCTCCTGCATATTCCTGCACTTTTTTGCTTTCTCCTGCAATTCGGGGGAAAGTGTATTTATATATTCATCAAATCTCTTGTTCATAGCTACACCTCCGAAACTTGTTTTTCTTACAAGCCTATTATAGCACACTCTACGCAACAAATCCGCTACAAATAAGCCTTTTGGGGGTTGTCACTTTCAATAAACTTTTTGGCTCATTTTTAGCATTATGACGAAAAAACCGCCCTGCAAGCGGATAACCTCCGCCGCAGAGCGATGTTCATAACTACTTGAATATTATTTGCCTTTATGGCTATTTCATTTCATACTCGCCCTTTTTAAGCACACGGCCGCACTTAAAGCAGTGCATGGCAAGGTCGGGGTCATCCGAAAGGGGAATGCCGTGCTTTATGCAGTATGGCTTTTTATTATCCGCGTCACAAGATAAGCCGCCTGCAACGCCTGCGAGTGCGTCCATAGGTATCTCCAGATCCTCATCAGCCGCAAGCTGTATCAGTTCTTCGTTTGTTTTGCATTTAAGAGCCTTTTCTCTCTGCTCGGGGGTAAGCTCCTTTAGGTATTCCTGTAAGTCGATATTTTCCATGATTTTTTTCTCCTTTTTTCATAATATTTGTCTAAGATACTTGCTGTATCTTGTTTTGATATGGTTGTATTCCGATTCCTTGATATGATTTTATGACAAGCTGCATATCAAAGCACAGTTGCCTCGCTGTCGGGAATATATTTTCGGCAGACGGTGCAGAAAAACCTTTGGTTTACGGGATTTTCCGCTTGATAGGTGCAGCCGGCAGGCCACCTTGAATTGGGGCAGTTGTTGTGGAAATACTCCTTTGTGCAGACACCTCCTGCTACAAGGCTGAGTGCCTCATCGGGCAGCTCTAAGTCATTCTCTTCAAGGAATTTGCTGTAGTCCTCGGCAGTTTTGCACGCTCTTGCTTTTTCCTTAAGCTCATCGGGGAGATCTTTGATGTAGCTTTCAAGTTTTTCGTTCATGGTTTACCCTCCTTGATATTTTTTTAAACAAGCTGCATATCAGCTTGAAATACCCTCGTTTTTGCAAGCGCTTTTCTATTAGTTTCAGCTTAGATATTCAGCTCATCAGGGGGTGTTGTCGGTGCCCCTGCCTCATTGATCGGGCGGCTTACAAAATCGTTCTTGTTTATATATCTCTTGCAGCCCGTGCAATAGTATATGTAAACGGGGTGGTTTCTAAAGCTCGTTTTAGATGTTGTTACAAGGCTGCCGCATTTTTTGCAGTATTCCACCATTTCTTCACCGCAGCCGCCGCCCGAAACAGAGTCAAGTGCGTCCTCGGGCAGCTCAATTTCATTATCCGCCAAAAAATCGTTAAGCTCCTCTAAGCTTTTGCATTGCTTTGCTTTTTCCTGCAATTCGATCGGTAAGTCATTTATCATTTTTTCAAGTTTCTCATTCATATTATCACCTATTCGCTAATGAGATCATTATCCGCTATTGTCACATTGTCTGCGTCAGGCGCAGCCTCGTTCGAGGTCACGGGTCTTACGCCTATTCTGTCAGCGCTGTATTTCTTTTTGCACACGGGGCAGGGGTAATAATAGGTAGCTACGCTTTTGCGCTTTTTTACGGTAGTTCCGCACTTTTTGCAGTAGTATTCCTCGCCGCAGCCTGCTGCTATACCGCCTGCAACAGCCTCCAGCACATCTTCACTAAGCTCTATATCATTATCCGCCAATAATTCATTAAGCTCCTCTAAGCTTGTGCATTTTTTAGCCTCCTGCTGCAATTGTTCAGGCAGGTCATTTATCAGCTGTTCAAGTTTCTCGTTCATAGCTGCTCTCCTTTAGAAAAATGCTGCCCCGTCAGCCACGGTAATTGTTTCACCTGTTTCTATAGGCTCTGCTGCGGGTGCAGGTTCGGGTTCTGATACTTTAGGCCTTGTTCCTATTTCGCTGTCACCAAGATGTTTCTTGTTACACTTCATGCAAAAGTAATATTTAGGTCTGGATGTTTTATACTGAACTCTTCCGCCGCAGCCTATGTGGTAGTATTCATTGCCGCAGCCTGCAATGCCGCCTGCAACGGCATCAAGCACATCGTCACTCAGCTCAACGTCGTTCTCGCTTATAAAATCTTCAAATTCCTCATTGGTTTTGATCTCCTTTGCCTTTTCCTGCAGCTCGGGCGGCAGGTCCTTAATAAATCCTGCATACTTTTCGTTCATAGAGCTTTCCTCCTTCTTTTTTATATTCTCAAACGCTTGATTATAGTTTGATGATTATTCTTTTCATTCTTCACCTGTACTTCTACAACATTGCATTTAGTATCAAAAACACAGCCGCACGAATCACATTTGAAATTCCCTGTAAGCAGAACACCTACGGGGCTGTGGCCGCAAAGCGGACAAGGCGGTTTTTCACCCATCTCGTCGCAAGCGTTTCCGCCTGCAACCATTTTGAGAACTTCGTCGGGTATTTCAATGTCATTGTCCGCCAAAAGCTCCGAAAGCTCCTCAAAACTTGCGCAATTTTTAGCCTTTTCCTGCAATTCTTCGGGCAGGTCCTTTATCAATTCTTCAAATTTCTCGTTCATAGATTTTTCCTCCTTTTATAAATGCTCTCTTGCTTAGGCGTGTGTGCCATGTCAGTGTTTATAGGGGTTGTACATCACATCGTACTGCTCCTTTGTCAGTTCGCGCTCCAAAGCATAGTCATTCCACCTGCAATAGTAAAGTATAGCACCGCATTTGTCGCACTGCCTTTTTATCCATGCAAATTCGCCGCGGAAGTATGGCGGCTTTATTTCAAGCTGAGTTCTTTTATCGTGTGAGCAGCCGCCGCAGCCGCCTCCCGAAACCAGCTCGAGGACCTCATCGGGCATTTCAATGTCATTATCCGCCAAAAACTTTGAAAGCTCATCAAAGTTTTTACATTCTTTTACCTTTTCCTGCAACTCGGGGGATAAGTCCTTTATCATATCTTCATATTTTTTGCTCATATTGTTTTCCTCCTGCTCTTATACCATTCTGTTGCCTGCGTTGCCTACGCGGTCTTTTTGTTCATCTAAAGGAATATTACTGCCGTCAAAGCGGCAGCCGCAGGCCTCACATTTGTAGTTAAGATCAATGTCAACTATTACAGGCCTTGTACCGCATTTGGGGCAGGGGATATCCTTGTTGCAATAACCGCCCGAAACATTTTCAAGCGCGTCCTCGGGCAGCTCTATGTCATTGTCAGCTGCAAGATCGTTAAGCTCTGCAAGAGTCTTGCATTCCTTAGCCTTTTCTCTCAGCTCAGGGGGGAGGTCCTTGATCAGTTCGTTGATTTTTTCGTTCATAGTATGTTTCCTCCTATAGTTAATTAGTCAAAAAATGTCGGGGGTTTCGGCAGATCGTTATTAAGCGCTTTCTTAGCACTTGTCGTCGAACAGCCGCCTGCTGCTACCATTTCAAGCGCCTCCTCGGGCAGCTCTAAGTCATTGTCGATGATAAAACTATTGAATTCCTCGGGAGTTTTGCACTCTCTTGCCTTTTGCTTAAGTTCCTCGGGCAAGTCGTTTATGTATTTTTTAAGCTTTTCGTTCATGCTGTCATCCCCAGGTTTCGTCTTTTAATTCATCTACCCAGTTATTCGGCCCATTGTCAATGCTGAAACCGCGTATTGCAAAGAGCTTTTTCGTTTTAAAGCCTTTGCAGACGGGGTTGTCGCAGTAGCCGCGCACTCCGTCGATAAAGTTTTGATCCCAATACTTTAGCCTGTTTTGGCATCTCGGGCAATCATATTCCAGTAACGAGCCGCGCTCACGCAGCACACGGCTTTCGTTGCAGCTGCCCTCACCGCCCGAAACAATCGTAAGTATCTCATCGGGCAGCTCTATGTCATTATCCGCTATAAGCTCCATTATCTCATCGGTAGTTTTGCAATCCCGTGCCTTTTGCTTAAGTCCTTCGGGCAAATAATTGATGTATTTATTCAGCTTTTCGTTCATAGTAGTTACCTCCTATGCTTTATTTTCATTCATATTATAGCACACCCCCTGCAACAAATCTGCAACAAATCACGGCTTTTGCGGCTGTGATTTTAGCTAAACTTTTCATCACTTTTTCGGCACTTTGACGAAAAGCCAAAATAAAAAGGTACCGCCGCACTATTTTAAATAGATCGCGTAGCGATACCTCTATTATTCTTTATTATTTATTCTTTCTTCTATCTTATTTTAGAGGGCAAAGCCCTCGCTGTCGCCCTCGCTTTCGCCCTTGCTGTTATTTCCAAACCATTTGATATTTGGTAATTATCTTGTGACATGATGAGCATTCAACTCTGTAGCTCTTGTCCGTGGGAATAAGCATTACATCGCAGTAAGGGCAGTAGGGCTCCTTTGAATGCATATCGCACCCGGCACCGCCCGAAACCTGATCAAGCACGTCCTCGGGCAGCTCTATGTCATTGTCTGCAAGAAACTTGCTCAGCTCCTCAATTGATCTGCATTTTCTTGCCTGCTCCTTAGTTTCCTCGGGCAGGTCTTTTATCAATGTTTCCAAAGCCTCGTACATAATTATTTCCTCCTTTAATTGTTATTTTTCCAGTTTACCTGGGTGTTGTTGTAGTTTATGCCGCAAACAGGGCAGTAATAATTTGTAGGGCCGTCTCTCAGGTTTTTGACAGTTAACTGCTGCTCCGAATGAACGGGGCAAAACGGATCTCTGTTATCGCAGCCTGCGCCGCCTGCGATGTTTTCAAGCGCGTCCTCGGGCAGCTCTATGTCATTGTCCGCAAGAAACTCCATAAGTTCCTCCGAGGTGCTGCATTGCCTTGCCTTTTGCTGCATCTCAGGGGATAGCTCCTTGATGTATTCCTCAAATCTTTCATTCATAACTGTTCACCTCGTAAATATATCTGTCTGCTTTGTGCTTTAGCACCCTATACGCCGCTTGCAGAGGCTTTACCTCTCACTATTAAACGGTTGCGGTTCATGTTATCAGTTTGGTTATTCTTTATAATACTTTGGAAGTATACCGCCGCCTGCGACCGTGTCAAGCAGCTCATCGGGAATTTTAAGGTCATTATCTGCAATAAACTCGTTTAACTCCTTCATGGTTTTGCATTGCCTTGCCTTTTGCTGCAATTCGGGGGATAGCTCCTTTATATATTCTTCAAGCTTTTCGTTCATAGTGTTTTTCTCCTGTTATCAAATCGGTGAAAAGGTGCTTGTTTCTTCCTTGGTTTTTTCGCACTTTTTGCATTTGTAGTAGACTGTTGTGCTGCCGATGTAAGCCTGAACATCCTTTTGCTCCCACTCATGTGCGCCGCCCATGGGGCAGTCGCTCTCGCAGCCCTGTCCGCCTGCTACCATGTCAAGCGCGTCCTCGGGTATCTCGATATCATTATCCGCTATAAATTCGTTAAACTCCTCCATAGTTTTGCATTCCCTTGCCTTTTCCTGCAACTCGGGGGATAGCTCGCTTATGTACTTTTCAATTTCAGTATTCATTATATACACTCCTTTAATATCAGAATACAGAGCCGTTGTCACGCTTGTGGCATACTGTGCATTCGTACAATCTGGTGCGCTGCCCTCTGCCTATGACCTTCCATTGGTGTGGATTTCCGTCAATGCAGGTGTTATTGCACCCTGCGCCGCCTGCTACCATGTCAAGTGCGTCCTCGGGTATCTCAATTTCATTATCTGCAATAAATTCATTAAACTCCTCCATGGTCTTGCAAGCTCTTGCCTTTTCCTGCAATTCGGGAGAAAGCTCGTTTATCAATTTTTCAAATTCTGTTTTCATGATTTTTCCTCCTTGTGTGTTTGTTTAAGGCTTAAAATTTGTTGTGTTAAAAATGAATGTGTCAGACTGTTTATGCTGCTGAATTCTCTTGCTTCTCCTGCAATTGCGGCGTAAGGCCGCTTATTGATCGTTCATAATATTCGTTTGCTCCGCCACCTTATTTCATGGTTTTAATATTTCTCTTTGTTGCTTGGCAGACCGTGCATCTATATTCATCTTTTTCATGTGATCTTGCTACCAATCTCCACCTGTGATCCTGCCCGTCTACACAGTAGCCCGAGCAGGCACCACCGCCTGCGATAGTTTCAAGCGCATCGTCACTAAGCTCTAAATCATTATCTGCTGCAAATTCGTTAAACTCCTCCATGGTTTTGCAAGCCCTTGCCTTTTCCTGCAATTCGGGGGACAGGTCTTTTATCATTTCATTAAGCTTGTCGTTCATAGACATTCTCCTTGCTGTTATATATGCTTATCCATTCAAAAATCTGCGATTAAGATACATTACCGCGTCGCATTTGAGGCATTCAAAACGGTATTTGTCGCCTTCCTTTATACCTGTATGCGTCCAGTAATGCTCTCTCTCACCGTTTACGCATCTTTTGGATACGCTGTCGCATTGCATACCGCCTGCCACCATGTCAAGCGCGTCCTCGGGCAGCTCAATGTCATTATCCGCCAAAAACTCATTAAGCTCCTCCATATTCTTGCAATCTCTTGCCTTCTCCTGCAATTCGGGGGAGAGGTCGCCGATGTATTCTTCAATATTAAAATTCATGGTTTTACCTCCTCTTTCTCTATCACCACTGAAAACAAACGTCCTCTTTTTTTGTTTGTTTACACTTAGTACACCTGTAAATATCCGTGCCCTGATAGGCAATCGATTTTTCATATTTCCAGTCATGATCGCCGCCCTCGGGGCAGGGGTCTGAGCGCTGGGGGTTGCAAGCAGCATTACCGCCTGCAACTGCATCAAGCACGTCCTCGGGCAGCTCGATGTCATTGTCTGCTATAAACTCGTTAAGCTCCTCGGTATTCTTGCACGCCTTTGCTTTTTCCTGCATCTCGGGGGAAAGCGTTGATAAAAGCTCTTTAAATTTCTCGTTCATGGTTATCTCTCCTTTAGGTTATATACATACGGGTTCGTCTATTACTTCCTTGCATTTTGTGCAGCGGTAATATTTACACGAGTGACCGCTGTCGTAGTATAAATACTCAAATTCATGTTTTCCGCCCATCGGGCATATTGTTGCTGATTCAGATACACCGAAGATATTGCACCCTCCCGAAACCGCATCAAGTATCTCATCGGGCAGCTCAATGTCGTTTTCGGAAATAAAAACGTTAAATTCCTCCTGCGTTTTGCACTCTCTTGCCTTTTGCTGCAATTCGGGGGAGAGGTCATCTAAAAATTTTTGTAATTTCTCATTCATCATGTATACCTCCTTTGCACTATGCTTGTTTATATCTGTATTATAGCACACCCCCTGCAACAAAAGTGCAACAAATCGCTGTTTTTTTAGCTGTCATATTTCATAAACTTTAAGCGCCTGAATTTGGCATTTTGACGAAAAAACCAAAATAAAAAGGTACCGCCGCACTATTTTAAATAAATCGCGTAGCGATACCTCTATTATTCTTTATTATTTATTCTTTCTTCTTTCTTATTTTAGAGGGCAAAGCCCTCGCATAAAAAGGTACCGCCGCACTATTTTAAATAAATCGCGCATCGATACCTACTTACATAAAGAGCAGCAAAAAGCTACTTCCATTCAACAATATCTTTATTCATATAGTCAGTAATTACAATATTGCATACAGCACATTTATATTTACGTCCACCACCACGTTCAAAAACGAATTCCAATTGGTTTCCGCATATTTTATGGTAAGGATATCTGGGCGTAGGCTTGGATTCTGTTCCGCAGCCGCCCGAAACAAGCTCCAAAGCCTCCTCGGGCAGCTCTAAGTCATTATCCGCTATAAAAGCATCAAGCTCTTCCTTAGTCTTGCAAGCCCTTGCCTTTTCCTGCAATTCGGGGGATAAGTCCTTAATGTACTTTTCAAATTTTTCGTTCATAGTGTTTTCCTCCTTTAATAATTATTTCAGCAGTAAGCCTGATGAATGACTTGTGTATATACGTTCATACTGTCATCTTACCATTTTTTCAATTTGCTCATCGGTAAAGGAGTAAACTCAACTGCTTTATAATACAACCCATCATTACATCTTTCGCAATAATACCTGTCTTTCGGCAAACCATCCCTATAGCAAGCGTCCCAATAACGCAGTTTTTGATGACATTCAGGACAGTATTCATTTACAAGATCACCCTGATCAAGTTTTTTATTTGATGCCGAGCAGCCGCCGGATACCATTTTAAGCGCGTCCTCAGGCAGCTCTATCTCATTTTCAGCCAAAAAAGCATTAAGCTCTTCCTTTGTCTTGCAAGCCCTTGCCTTTTCCTGCAATTCGGGTGATAAGTCTTTAATGTACTTTTCATAATTTTCATTCATGGTATTTTCCTCCTTATAATTTATTACGCAAGCAGGAAGACGGACGCCGCCTTTGGCTTACAAACACATTATAGCATATCATCTGCTACAAATGTGCAAAAAATTCGCCGATCATGCCCTTGTGATTATTCACAAAGTTTCGGCGTGACATTTGTGGATATAACCAAAGAGGCACTACCTTTTTGGTAAGTGCCGGGCTCTTTTTTCTTGTTGGGGCTGCAACAGCCCCATTATTTATAAGCAGTTATCTGTGATCAAAACAGTGCTTTTATCAGAATATATTTCCTTCTTACGGGTATTACACCGCTTAAGCCTCTGCTGCCAAAGCCATGCCGGATCATTTCCATACGATCTCGTTTTCGTCCAGGTGTCTACGACATCCGTTCCAGCAAACATAAGGTTTAAGCTCCTCTATTTTAGGTTGCCCGGGCAAATGCGGAGTCAAATCAATTACAGTATTTGTCACTGCTTCTGCACCACAATACTTGCAATATGGTTTTTTTGCCGTAGATGTGCCGCAGCCGCCCGAAACAAGCTTCAAAACCTCCTCGGGCAGCTCTAAGTTATTTTCCATTATAAAAGCATTAAGCTCTTCCTTTGTCTTGCAAGCCCTCGCCTTATCCTGCAATTCGGGGGATAAGTCTTTAATGTATTTTTCAAAATTTTCGTTCATAGTGTTTTCCTCCGTTTAAGCTGTTTGTAATATCATCAGGACGGATGATAGAGCGTTTCTCCGCACTTTTTACATTCCGAATAGCTTGTATATGTGTTCCATTCGTGCTTACCGCCCTTGGGGCAGTCGCCTGTGCAAAATCCGCCCGAAACCATTTCAAGCGCGTCCTCGGGCAGCTCTAAGTTATTCTCCGCTATAAAAGCATTAAGCTCCTCCATAGTCTTGCACTCCCTTGCCTTTTCCTGCAATTCGGGGGATAAGTCCTTTAAGTAGCTTTCAAATTTTTCGTTCATAGTGTGTTTTCTCCTTAAATATGTGGTTACCAATCAATTATGCCATTCATTCGGGAAAATGATCCTGTTGCAGGTCCTGCAATACATAAGGTTTTCCTTTGCGCCTTTGACTGTCTGCAACTTATCCTTTATCTTGTCTATCAGGCTCTGATTCTTCGGCAGTTCTTCAAGCACTGAATTGCAGTAGTTGCATTTAAGTATCGGCTTTGCTTCCTTGACAGTTTCGCAGCCGCCCGAAACCATTTCAAGCGCGTCCTCGGGGAGCTCTATCTCATTTTCCGCTATAAAAGCATCAAGCTCTTCCTTTGTCTTGCACTGACGTGCCTTTTCCTGCAATTCGGGGGATAAGTCCTTAATGTACTTTTCAAATTTTTCGTTCATGGCAGCTTTCTCCTTACCATCTTTTTAATTTACCATTCTTAACATACCATAGGCCGTCGTTGCATTTTTCGCAGTAGTATCTGCTATATATAACCATGGCTAATGTACCGGCAGCCATATCCCAGTAACGAAGCTGAGTTTTGCAATTCGGGCAGTACAGATCAACAAGATCCCCTTGATCAAGCTTATCATTTGAATATGAGCAGCCGCCGGATACCATTTCAAGCGCGTCCTCGGGGAGCTCTATCTCATTTTCCGCTATAAAAGCATTAAGCTCTTCCTTTGTCTTGCACTGACGTGCCTTTTCCTGCAATTCGGGGGATAAGCTCTCGATGTACTTTTCAAATTGTGCGTTCATGGTGTGTTTCCTCGGAAACCACATTTAATGGATGCAAGGTTAAGATCAAGCAGCCATATTTCGATATTTAAACATATATAACACTTGTCCTCATAAGACACATATCTGGAGCGAACCTTATATCAGCA
>JAGBNQ010000004.1 GCA_017634275.1 Ruminococcus sp.
AGGAAATAGGCGGTTCTGACGAGCTTAAGGGCGCTGAGCTTACTATCTTCAATGACAAGAACGAGGTTGTTAAGAAGTGGACATCCGGCGACAAGGCTGAAACTGTAACACTTAAGAATGGTACTTACACCCTTAAGGAAACAGGCGGAGAGTTCACAGTGGGCGACAAGACCTACAAGGTAACTGATTCGACAGTAACTTTCACTGTTAAGGACGGTAAGGTTACAGAGTCTAAGGTAACAGCAGGTACAGTCGGCAAGATAACTATCGACAACGGCAAGAACAGCATCACGGTTGAGGACGCTTTCGAGGAGAAGAAGACCGAGGAAGAATCTAAGGACACAGATGTTACTATTTCCAAGAAGGAAATAGGCGGTTCAGAGGAGCTTGAAGGTGCTGAGCTTACTATTACCGATGACAAGGGCAAGGTAGTTGAAAAGTGGACATCGGGCAAGACTGCCAAGACCGTTACACTTAAGGACGGCACTTACACCCTTAAAGAAACAGGTAATGAGTTCACAGTTGGTGACAAGACCTACAAGATCACAGATTCTACCATCACCTTCACTGTTAAGAACGGCGAGGTTATCGACCACAAGGTAACAGAAGGCAAGGTCGGCAAAATAACTATCGACGAAGAGAACATCACTGTTGAGGACGCTTTCGAGGAGAAGAAGTCTGACGACGAGAAGAAGGACGAAGACGAAAAGCAGTCCGACGACGAGAAGAAGGACGAGGACGAAAAGCAGTCCGACGACGAGAAGAAGGACGAAGATGAAAAGCAGTCCGACGACGAGAAGAAGGACGAAGATGAAAAGCAGTCCGACGACGAGAAGAAGGACGAGGACGAAAAGCAGTCCGACGACGAGAAGAAAGACGAAGACGAAAAGCAGTCCGACGACGAGAAGAAGGACGAAGATGAAAAGCAGTCCGACGACGAGAAGAAAGACGAAGACGAAAAGCAGTCCGATGATGAAAACAAGTCTGATGATGAAAACAAGTCTGATGACGAGAACAAGTCCGATGACGAGAACAAGTCTGATGATGAAAACAAGTCTGACGATGAGAACAAGTCTGACGATGAGAAGAAGGATTCTGACAGCGACTCTGACAGCGATTCCGACTCTAAGAACGACAGCAAGTCCGGCAGCGGCGATGCTAAGACAAATGACAGCTCCACAAGCGACGGCAATGACAATGACAGCGATCAGACAGGCAGCGGTGCAGCATCAACAAGCAACCCGACAACGGGTGCAGGCGGCACAATTCCTGCAATGTTAGCTCTCGCAAGCGGCGCAGTTATCATCTTCGCTAAGAAGAAGGACGATGAGGAATAATTCATCATTCCTGATTCTGTAAACAAATAATATCCCCCTCCGCTATGGAGGGGGATTTTTTGTGGGTAAAGATAATTGGAGTATGGCGAAGGGGTACGGGTATGCGCGGTTTTGTTAACTAAAAAAGCTCCCCAAAGGGGAGCCTTTTCTTACCTCTATTCACCATTTCGCCTTGCTCTTGGGCTTTTTCTTTGAAACCATTCTGCGCTTGTCGATGTCGTATTCCTGGCTGCTCTGCTTGGTGAGTATCGCAAAGATCACGCCGATCGCAATTGCTACACCTGCAACAATGCCGATTATAATAAATACAACGTTCGAGCCTTTTTCCTTTTTGTCCGAGTCGCCGCTGTCACTGACTGCCGCCGCTGCGGTTGATGTGGTGTCCTCTGCGCTTTCAGCCGCCTCGCTGCTCTCGTCCTCGCTTACCTCTTCTTCCTTGGCGTGAGTGCCCTTGTCAGCGGAAACGCAGTCTGTTATTTCAAGCGACTTTATAGTCATAACATCAGCACCCGTAGAGCGGAAGTGGAACATATCTATCTTTGAGAAGTCTGCCGTGCCGTAAGCATCAACTATAGCGTTGTAGTCAAATACAGCACTCTTTTCATCAAAGCTTTCGGGCTCAATAGCTATCCATGCCGTGCCGTCCTCGTTGGCAAAGGGCGAGTTTGAATCCTTAAAGCACTGTACTGCAAGGTTTACGGGTGCTTTTGAAAGATCGACCTCTTTGTTTTCGAGTGCATAGGTTATCTTTATCTTGCTCTTTTGTGTGAGGGTGGTCATGTCAAAAACATCATACTTTACCGAAATGCTGCTGTTTGAATTGTCAGCCCTTTTTGCCTCGCTGCAATCAATTGATACATTTATCGTTTCCTTGGCCTTTGTGCAGTTGGTGATTATCATTCCCTTGCAGGTAACGGGCGCAAGATCGGTGTCGCCTACGCAAATAGCCTGAACCTCGGAAAAATCGTCCGTGCCGTAGGCTGCAACTATCGCATCATAAGTAAATGTCGCAGATTTTTCGGTAAAATCATCCGTAGTTATCTTAGCCCAAACGCCTCCCTTTTTGTCAGCATTTGGCGATGTGGTGTTGTTCCAGCTCTGGAAGATAAGCTCTATCGGCAGCTCCTCACCGCTGTAATCGCCTGCATCAAAAGCCACCTTGATAACGCTGTCCTTAGTTATTCTCTCAGCGTCAAAGTCCGCCTTGTTGACAGTAATGCTCTGCCCCCATTTAGAAGACTCTACAGCCTCGCTCACATCAATATTTACGTCCTCAGCAAAAGCCGTAACATAGGTGCTTACTGCCGCCGCTGCCATTACTGCAGCGCAAAACATACCCTTTAAAAGCTTTTTCATATTCATCATCCTCTCGTCAATATACACAATCGACTATTATTATATATATGCAATTTCACTAATGTGATTATATCATAGAGCGTGTGCAAAGTCAATGTAATTTTTGTTAATATCCCTTGTATTTTATGTTGAGGTAATGAGCAAAATAAAAGCTCCCCTCATCGGGGAGCTTTATTATTTGAGTATTTTCGCTTTAGTCAAGCCGCGATTACTGTAACAGCTGGAGTACAGACGAAGGAGCCTGGTTTGCCTGAGCGAGCATAGCCTGAGCAGCCTGAGTAAGAGTGTTGCCCTGAGTATACTGCATCATGGTCTTAGCCATGTCTGTATCTCTGATTCTCGAATTAGCGTCTGTGATGTTCTCGCTTGCAGTGTTGAGGTTGTTCATTGTGTAATCAAGTCTGTTTTCAAGGGCACCGAGAGATGCGCGCTGTGAAGATACGTCGTTGATGACCTTTCTAACGTCCTCTGCAACCTTTGATGCAGCGTCCTGATTGGAAATGTTCAGAGTGAAACCATTACTATATTGTGATGATTCATTCTTAACAACAAGCTGATGATCAACAGTAGCTGTTCCATTCTTTGACTGTGCAGTACCGGCTATGTCTGCAAATAATGAGTCTGTATGGAAACTCTTAATTCCAACTGAAAGTTTATCAGAAGGACCAGATGTTTCGCCTATCTGTAATGTAAGGCTATTACCTGATTGAACAACATCTTTTTTATCATCAGCAGAAAGAGTGCTTATTGCTGCTTTTGAAATTGACGCAGGTGTTGTAGTAGCAGATTCTCCCTCACCACTTGTACTTGCCGCAGTATATTTAAGCACCTGAGTAGTAGCTGCTCTGCCGTTTTCCATAGAGCCGTCCATAAGCTTAAGCTCGTTAAAGTTAGCTGTAGATGCTATTCTGTCGATTTCAGATGTAAGCTGGTCAACCTCGTCCTGCAAAGCCTTACGGTCAACTCCTGCGTTGCCATAATCTTCTGTAGCTGCTTTCTTATCAGCACCCCCAACCTCATAAGTACCATTAGCCGACTTTTCAGCAAGCTCTACGATACGGTTGAGCATATCATGAACCTCGCCCATGTAGCCCTCAGCGGTCTTTATCAAAGACGCGCCGTCCTGAGCGTTCTTAGATGCTGTGTCAAGAGCCTTGATCTGAGCTTTCATCTTCTCGGATATTGCAAGACCTGATGCATCGTCAGCAGCTCTGTTGATCTTAAAGCCCGTAGAAAGCTTTTCAAGATTGCCTGCTACTGTAGAATTGTTCTTGTTCAATGCGTTGTTTGCATTGATCGCCATTGTGTTTGTTCTAACTACCATACTCATAATAAATACCTCCATGTATTCTTTAAATTCTCGCGAAATCCTTTCCGCGTGTGGTTAGGTGAGAGTGTGCGCTCCCTCACCGCTTACAATATATACATCGCACGGAATTTGTTTTTATCAATATGGGATAATTCACAATGTTTTAACACGGATTTATGTTATATTGCATAAAAATGTTGGTAAGTTTTGTAAAGGCTGTATAAAAATGGTAATTATAATAAAAAATCAGTCGTTTGTTTTTTGCTTTTGTCGTAAAAACTATTGACAAAATACAAGGTATATAGTATAATGGTATAGTGCTTTAGTGATTAAAAGCGTAAAAACGTTAAATCGCAAAAGCAAAATCATACTATATTAATAACCCATATTTTGCTAAGTGCTGCCCCTGCTCCACAACAGGGGCGCACATACCTTTTATAATGGGAAAAAGGCAGGTAGATCTTTTAATGACAACAATGTGGATAGTGCTCGGCGCGTACCTTGCACTTATGGTCGGAATAGGCGTTTATTACAGGCGCAAAACGGCAAGCGTTACCGATTTCGTTTTGGGCGGAAGAACTCTCGGCCCGTGGTTCACGGCTTTTGCTTACGGAACAAGCTATTTCTCGGCGGTTATCTTCGTAGGCTACGCAGGAAAATTCGGCTGGGCTTACGGCGCGGCATCGACATGGGTAGGTATCGGCAACGCGGTGATAGGCTCGTATATGGCGTGGAAGATAATGGGCAGGCGCACAAGAACCATGACAAAGTTCATTGAGGCTAAGACAATGCCCGAGTTCTTTGAAAAGCGCTATAACTCAAAGGGGCTTAAGATAGCATCGGCGCTTATTGTCTTTATATTCCTTATTCCTTACACGGCATCTGTTTACAACGGCCTTTCAAGGCTTTTTGAAAAGGGCTTTGGTATCTCCTATAGCTGGTGTATACTTATAATGGCGGTGTTTACTGCTATTTACGTTATAATGGGCGGCTACAAGGCTACAGCTCTCAACGATTTTATTCAGGGGCTTATAATGCTTGTGGGTATCGTTGCGATAATAGTTTCTGTTCTTAATCTTAAGGGCGGCCTCGGCTCGGCGCTCGATATGCTCGGGGATATCCCCGAAAAGGGCGCAGGCAAATACAACTCGCTCTTCGGCCCCGACCCCGTAAACCTTGTGGGCGTTATCATTCTTACATCATTAGGCACATGGGGTCTGCCGCAAATGGTTCAGAAGTTCTACGCTATCAAGGACGACAAGGCTATCAAGACGGGTACTATAGTTTCTACCGTTTTCGCGGTAGTTGTTGCAGGCGGCTGTTATTTCTTAGGCGGCTTTGGCAGGCTTTTTGCTGATGCTGACGCGGCAGGCGCTCCCGTAGGCGGCTTTGACGGCATAGTTCCCAATATGATGGAACAGCTATCCCCCTTGCTCTTTGGCATAGTGCTTGTGCTTGTGCTTTCGGCATCAATGTCAACGCTTTCCTCGCTCGTTTTAACATCAAGCTCGACTTTGACGATAGACCTTATCAAGCCTATGATGAAGGGTAAGCTTGACGAGAAAAAGGAGCTTGTGGTAATGCGTGCGTTCATCGCGGTGTTCCTTGCTATCTCGGTAGTGATAGCCATATTCACCCTTGAAAACCCACAGACGGTCATTTCCTCGCTTATGGGGATTTCGTGGGGCGCATTGGCAGGCGCATTCTTAGCGCCGTTCCTCTACGGGCTCTATTCAAAGAAGATAACCAAAGCGGCGGTAGCGACCTGCTTTGTAACGGGCGTTGGCGTAACGGTTGTGCATATGTTCATCTACACCTTAAAGCTTATCCCCGATGCACCTATGACACTTGGCAAGCTGAGCCTTGCATCACCCGTAAATGCAGGTGCTTTCACTATGCTGTTAGGGCTTGTGCTTGTACCGATAGTAAGTGCTGTAACAAAGCAAAATGACGAGGACAAAGCAAACACGGAAAAGGTATTTGAGTGCTACAAGGCAGAATGATTTGTGAAAAATAACTAAGTCAGGCGGAGAATTTTTGTGAGTATTATCACTTTAATTCTCCGCCTTTTGCACGATGTATATATTGTAAGCGGTGAGGGAGCGCACACTCTCACCTAACCACACGCGGAAAGGATTTCGCGAAAATTTAAAGAATACATGGAGGTATTTATTATGAGTATGGTAGTTAGAACAAACACAATGGCGATCAATGCAAACAACGCGTTGAACAAGAACAACAGCACAGTAGCAGGCAACCTTGAAAAGCTTTCTACGGGCTTTAAGATCAACAGAGCTGCTGATGACGCATCGGGTCTTGCTATAAGTGAAAAGATGAAAGCTCAGATCAAGGCTCTTGACACAGCATCTAAGAATGCTCAGGACGGCGCGTCTTTGATAAAGACCGCTGAGGGCTACATGGGCGAGGTTCATGATATGCTTAACAGAATCGTAGAGCTTGCTGAAAAGTCGGCTAATGGTACTTATGAGACTAAAGAAGGCGGCACAAAGGCAGAATCCTTCGGTGCTGGTAATACTGGTGTTGACCGTCAGGCTCTTCAGGACGAGGTTAATCAGCTCACAGCAGAAATTGACAGAATAGCTGAAACAGCTAACTTCAATGAGCTTAAGCTTTTTGACGGAACTATGGATACATCAGTTGCAAAGGATATAACTGCAATAGCTAAGAATACAGATGCTACAAAGTATAAAGTTGGAGATTTGTTTGTAGATGCAAATCAGAAAACATCAGCTGGTACTGGAACAGCATTAACTCTTCAGATTGGTGAAACCTCCGGTCCTTCTGATAAGCTTTCTATAAGCCTTAAGAACTTGAGAACATCTTCGTTATTTGAAGAACTTGATAAAACTCAGGTTTACGATGGTGATAGTTGGGAGAAACTTACAGGTGACAACTCAACTACAGGTACAGGCATATCCAAGACTACAGGCGCACTTTCACTTAA
The DNA here is from genome assembly GCA_017634275.1 of Ruminococcus sp. Taxonomy (GTDB): domain Bacteria; phylum Bacillota; class Clostridia; order Oscillospirales; family Ruminococcaceae; genus NK3A76. The sequence goes on from JAGBNQ010000004.1 coordinate 6,968, forward strand.
TATTTCCAATCAGGCGACTGCATCTGTAGTAGCTGAAAAAGTTAGAAATGTTATCAACGACGTTTCCGCACAGAGAGCTAACCTCGGTGCCCTTGAAAACAGACTTGATTACACAATGAACAACCTCAATACTGCAAGCGAGAACATCACTGACGCTAACTCTCGTATCCGTGATACAGACATGGCTAAGACCATGATGCAGTATACTCAGGGCAACACCCTTACTCAGGCTGCTCAGGCTATGCTTGCTCAGGCAAACCAGGCTCCTTCGTCTGTACTCCAGCTGTTACAGTAATTTCGGCTTGACTAAAGCAAAAATACTCAAATAATAAAGCTCCCCGATAAGGGGAGCTTTTAGCTTGTCGCAAAAGTCTATCTTTGTGTTACGATTAAAGCTACATTAAAATAAAAAGCTTGACACGCGCCCTATTTCGGGGGGCTTTCCGCTCGCCCCCCGTACCCCCTTCGGGAGTGGAGCATACACGCAATGCGCTTTATCACTCGTCATACTTAGGCTTGTAGAGATTGCCGTCGAGGGTGAACGGGCGAGTCTGGGTGACGGTGCCGGGCGCCATGTTTTTATACTCCTTGGCGCAGACGTTTAGCTTTGCATCTATATTATCAATATAATGCAGCACAAACGCCTCGGGGATAGCAGGAGCGACTACCGCGCCCCACTCGTGCTTGCCGTGGTGGGAAAGGATCATATGCACGAGCAGCTTAAGCTTTTGAGCGTTAATGTGCGGCTCGTCCTCATGCGCTTTCTCATATTCATCGGCAATATTGCTGACAAGCTTTGCGCCCATATACATATGACCGAAAAGCACACCCGAGGTCGAATACTCGGAATCGCCGTATTGGTCGGTATGGTATTCCCACATTTTGCCGATATCGTGGATAGCCGCGGCTGTCATCAAAAGCTCCTTATCAAGCTCGGTATAGACAGAACTCAGAGCCTCGGCCGCCTTGAACATACGGTAGGAATGGTAGATAAGGCCGCCCTTGAAATTATGGTGAACCTTGACCGCCGCAGAGGAGTGGGTATATTCTTTTTTATATTTTTCAAGAATAGCTACGGCAATTTCCGAAACAGGGGTTACGGTGCCGTTCATATCATCGCCCACCGCCTTAAGCGAGGATATCATCTCATCATACATAGCCCCTATATCTATAGGTGGGGTAATGATAAAATCATTAATGGTAAGGTCATCACCTCTATATGGCTCGATACTGTCGATATTAAAGCTTTTGCCGTTATAATCCGTTACCTTTATTACGGCAAGCGCGACAATATGCGGAGCAACGCCCTTATTTTTCAGCTGCTCCGCTGTGGTAGAGAACAGCATAGCCGAGACCTCGCTTTCTCCGTCAAGGAGGGTAAAGCGCACATGGGTATTGCCGCCGTCCTTTTTAGTTTCGGTCAGATCCCTTATAAACACGGGACGGGTGAATTTATCGCCCACGCGAGCCTTACAGAAGGGCTTGTAGTCGGTTAATGGCATAGTTTCACGCTCCTTTTAAAATACCGCCCGAGCTATCGGGCGGTAAACTGTTATCACTTTTCGGCCTTTTTACTTTTATGCCCACAGTAAGATAAATTGGAGTTTGGCGAAGTGTTAAGGGGGCAAACCGAAGGGGTTTGGGGGCGAACGGAAAGCCCCCGAGCAAGCGAGGCTTGCCGAGCGCCTAACCGAAGGGGGTACGGGGGGCGAACGGAAAGCCCCCCGTAAGCCGCCCCAAGCGTTGCGCTAAGATTTAGCTTATTGCTCGGGAGGGGCTACATAAGCGCTCCTACGGAGCGCTTTGTTTCGGGGGCTTTGCGGTCGCCCCCGAACCCCTTCGCACGCTCCCCCCTGCGCCCCGCCAAACTCGGGTCTATCTCGGGAACACTTTTGTAAAAAGGGCTCTACTTGTTAAGCCTTTTTAATATCCTTATTTCAGAGAACATTCTTTTTCTGCTCTTGAAAAAGCCTTTTACAACTCTGTATATCGGCAGGAATGGGATAAGTATCTTGTACTTGTAGAAAAATGGGTAGTTATACTTTATAAACTTATCATCAATAAAAAGCCTGCTCAGTACATACTTAGCCTTGCTGTTATCGCTGCTTTTGAGCCTGTTCCTTACTCTGTTCTCAAAGCTGCCGAATGCTCCGCAGAAAATGAAATAATCAAGCATTTTCTTTTGTTTCTCATCAAGCTTTTCACCCGAGAACAGTTTCATGGCTATCTCGCGGTTGTCGCGCTCAAAGTCGGCTATGCCGAGCCTTGAAAGCTGAGAATCAATATACTCCCTGTCAAGCTCATCACCGAATTTTGTGAGGAAAACATACACATCAACAAGCGGCCTTATGCCTATCCCCTCAAGAACATAATGCTTATACTCATGGGCGATAAGGTAGAGGTAGAAATCCTCGTTGCTGAAATGATAGCCGTATTCGCTGTCATCATCTTTTATACGGTGATCTCTTATTATCTCCTCAAAGACCTCGTTCATCTGATATACAGTGCCGCCGCCGAAAAGCTCGGTATGCATTTCAAAATTGCTCACGGGCTCTTTGAAAAACACTATATCGTGCCCGAAGTCATTATGATCGTTATAAAAGCCGAGAGACAGCATTATCTCTACAGTCTTATCCACAAAGCTTTTATCAAAGAGTATATCGTTATCGCACATCTGCCTCATACCGATCATCGGGTAATAATCCTTAAGGTAGACACCCTTAAGCGGCATATACCATATACCCTCCTGCTCAAGCCTTGCAAGTATCTGCATACGCTCTGCATCAAGGATAATATTCTTTCTTATAGCCTTATTTTTCTCCTCCTCAAATGCAGGGTCATCTATACCTGCCGAGTTTAAGGCATATGCGCATATCGCAGAAAGAGAATGCTCCTTTGCGACGTAGAGGAGATCATTAAGGTCGATTTTTTCAAGCCTTTGCTTTGCAGGCTGTTTGCCCGTGAGAACGCATCTTATAAGATATATAAGATAATACGCGCTTTGTTTATAATCGTGATCTGTCATAGCTTTTCCTGCTTTCAGAATGTAAATGTATTCTTAAATGACGGCTGGCATTTATCCTTATCGGAAAGGTTGAGCGGTGTGCCGTCTGTAAGTGTATAGCCCGATGGGTCGGCCGAGCCGTTATACTCACCTGTCACCTGCGGCCATATCACTCCTATATCGGGGTCATTCCACGCGATGCCGCCCTCATCGCTTTGGTGGTAGAAATCATCTACCTTATAGCAAAATTCTGCCGTTTCGCTAAGCACCAAAAACCCGTGTGCAAAGCCCTTGGGGATAAGAAACTGCTTTTTGTTCTCCTTACTCAGCTCGATACCGAACCATTTGCCGAAGGTCTTGCTGCCCTTTCTAAGATCAACAGCGACATCGAATACCGTGCCGCTTATTACCCTTACAAGCTTTGTCTGCGGAAACTGTTTCTGATAGTGGAGGCCTCTCAGCACGCCCTTAGTCGAGCCCGACTGATTATCCTGAACGAAATCAATATCAAGGCCTGCCTCAGCCATATCCCTTTTATTATAGGTCTCGGTAAAATAGCCCCTGCTGTCGCCGTGAACGGCAGGCTCTATAACGCAAAGCCCCTCTATTCCGCCGACGTTTTTCAAAACATTAATCTGTCCCATAATTTATCTCCTCAAGGTAACGGGAAAGCGCGTCCTTCCAATCGGGAAGGGGGGCAAACCCGTTCTCTTTTAATTTGCTTTTATCAAGCCTGCTGTTAAAAGGCCTTTTTGCCTTGCTAAGTCCGTATTCTGCGGTCGTCACGGGTATTACCTTAGTATCATACCCTGCCTGCTTAAATATCTCGCAGGTAAAATCATACCAGCTTATATAGCCGCCCTCGTTGGTAGCATGGTAATAGCCGTATTTATCGGTAAGCACCATATCAACGAGCAGCCTTGCAAGGTCAAGGGTATAGGTAGGTGTTCCTATCTGGTCGTTTACCACACGCACCTCGGGGTATTTTTTGCCGACGTTCAGCATAGTCCTTACAAAATTTTTGCCGTTTTTGCCGAACACCCATGCAATACGCACGATAAAGTATTTATCAAGCGTCCTTGAAACGGCAAGCTCGCCCTTTAGCTTACTATCGCCGTAAACGCTTATGGGCGCGTAGTTTTTATCATCGGGCTGCCGGGGGCGCTCACCCTGCCCGTCAAACACATAATCGGTAGAGATACTAAGCATTTTACAGCCGACACTTTTACAGGCCTTTGCTATGTTCTCACACCCCTTTTCGTTGACCGCGTAGACCTTTGGGATATTCTCCTCATCCTCAGCCGCGTCAACAGCCGTCCACGCTGCACAGTGGATAACGGCATCGGGTTTTAAAGTCTCTATCACCTTCAGCACAGCAGCGCTGTCGGTAATATCAAGCTTAACATAATCAGGCTCGGCGCTGTCTGCCATATCGCTGCCGACCGCCTCGATACCGCGGCTTTTAAGCTCACCCAGAACATCAAAGCCGAGCTGGCCGTGTACGCCCGTTACGAATACCTTCATACCTGCTCTCTGCCCCCGTACATTTTCTCGTAGTAATCACGATACTCGCCGCTGATGATAGTTTCCCACCACTCGCGGTTATCAAGGTACCAGTCTATAGTTTTCTTTATACCGTCCTCAAACTTTGTTTCGGGCAGCCAGCCAAGCTCGTTATGTATCTTAGTCGGGTCGATAGCATAGCGCATATCGTGACCCTTTCTGTCGGCAACGTGTGTGATAAGGCTCTCCGGCTTACCGAGTGCCTTACAGATGAGCTTGACGATATCAATATTCTTCATCTCGTTATGGCCGCCAACATTATACACCTCTCCTACTCTGCCGTTATGGATTATAAGGTCAATCGCCTTGCAGTGATCCTCAACATACAGCCAATCCCTGACATTGAGCCCTTCACCGTAAACGGGCAGCGGCTTATCATTAAGGCAGTTAGCTATCATAAGGGGAATGAGCTTTTCGGGGAAATGGTAAGGTCCATAGTTATTTGAGCAGCGGCTTATCGTAACGGGGAGGCCATATGTCCTGTAGTATGCAAGCACGAGCAGGTCAGCACCTGCCTTAGAGCTGCTGTAGGGGCTTGATGTATGGATAGGCGTATCCTCGGTAAAGAAAAGATCGGGTCTGTCAAGAGGAAGGTCACCGTACACCTCATCGGTCGACACCTGATGATAGCGCTTTATGCCAAACTTACGGCAGGCATCCATAAGCGTCTGAGTACCGAGGATATTTGTTTGCAGGAAAATGCCCGGGTCTTCGATAGAGCGGTCAACATGGCTTTCTGCCGCGAAGTTTACAACGATATCGGGGTGCTCCTCCTCAAAGAGCTTATTTACCGCTCCTCTGTCACATATATCAGCCTTTACAAAGCGGAAATTCTCTTTATCCATAACGGGCGCAAGCGTTGAAAGGTTGCCTGCGTATGTAAGCTTATCAAGGCATATTATCCTGTAATCGGGGTATTTTTTAAGCATATGGAATATGAAATTAGAGCCTATAAATCCTGCTCCGCCGGTCACTATTATTGTCATTTTCAGTACCTCACCTTTCCTTGTGCTACCGCCTTAAGGTGTGCCCCATAGGGGGACTTGCCATATCTTTCGGCGGACTCTAAGAGCTTATTCTTATCTATCCATTTATTGACAAAGGCTATCTCCTCGGGGGCGGAGATAGTAATGCCCTGCCTTTTTTCTATCATCTGAACAAAATCAGCGGCCTCAACGAGGCTATCCATTGTACCCGTATCAAGCCATGCAAAGCCCCTGCCGAGCAGCTGAACATCAAGCAGGCCGTCACCGAGATACATTTCATTAAGGGTAGTTATTTCAAGCTCGCCCCTTGCTGATGGCCTGACTGCATTTGCCCTTGCCGACACGCCCGAGGGGTAGAAATAAAGCCCCGTAACAGCGTAATTTGACTTAGGGCTTACAGGCTTTTCCTCGATACTTGTAGCCTTGCCGTTTTCATCGAATGCCACAACGCCGAACCTTTCGGGGTCGTTAACATAGTAGCCGAAAACGGTAGCACGCTTATCCTCCTCAGCATCTCTCACAGCCTCGCGCAGAATCCTGCCAAAGCCGTTGCCATAGAAGATATTATCGCCAAGCACCATAGCGCAGGCATCGTCGCCTATAAATTCCTCACCGAGAATAAACGCCTGAGCGAGCCCATCGGGAGAGGGCTGCACCTTATAGGAGAGCGACACACCGAACTGCGAGCCGTCACCGAGAAGGTTTTCAAAGCGAGGGGTATCCTCGGGGGTACTGATTATGAGGATATCCTTTATCCCTGCGAGCATCAGCGTGCTTAAGGGGTAATAGATCATAGGTTTATCGTAAACGGGCAGCAGCTGCTTGCTCGTCACCATTGTCAGCGGGTAAAGTCTTGTGCCGGCACCGCCGGCGAGGATTATGCCTTTCATATTTTACTACGCCTCCGTTTTTTTAAGTGTCTTATCCTCAGGTGTCACCTGCCAGTTATTCTTAAAGTGGTTGACATACAGCGCCATAAGCGACCATATTCCGTAATGTATCCAGAACGAACCCGAAACCAACAACTCGCATGACACCGTAAGAAATACTATAAACACGATTCTCTCATGGCTGTTGGTAACCTTGCTGAAGAATTTTAGTATCATTCTTATAAACAGTATTATGAGCACCATTCCGAAAACCACACCGAATTCCAACAAAATATCAAGGAAGAATTCATGTGCATAGCCCCACTTGATACCGAGATTATATATAGAGTTTCTCTGTCCGAAAACGCCATAGCCAAACGGCTGTTCATTGATCATATCCAATGCATGAGTCCATATCCTAAGCCGACCTGTACTTTCATTTTCAAAGGTCTCACCACCCATAGCGTTGATGACAGAAGTGATAAATCTTGATCTTAAGTTATACTCATCAAGTATATTCTGAAGTAGCTCAAGTCCGGTGCTTGATGTAAAGAACAGTGCAAGCGATACAATTACTGTCAGCCAGAATGCCTTTTTACCTGTGATCTTCTTTTTCTCATAGAATAGAACTACTACCAAAAGGCCTATAATAAAGCTCATAATAGTTCCGCGGCTGCCATAGAGCAAAATACCGATAAAGCCGATGATAATGGGAACAATCATAAATATCTTATTTTCATCTACTACATAGATGGCAAATATTGATATTACAAGCAAAACGCCGTAGCTCCAGCTCATATGGCTCGGTGAATGTCTTATATGTCCAAACTGGGTATATGTCCAATAGCCTACCTGAATAGGCTCTAAGCTCATATATGCATAATATATGGCGAGAATAAATGCTGCGACTTTCAGGCCAAATATCATGCTTTCTACATTTTTTTGCAATCTGATAACAGCATATGCAAAAACTCCGCCCATAAGCAGGGCATAAGAAACACCATAGTCCCTCTCAAGCCAGACATCGACCGATTCGTCATAAACAAACTTAATCAGGAACAAGAAAAAAATCACCAAATACAAGATGATTATATCAAAATAGCCGTGTTTTCTATGATCGTGCTTAAAAAATACATATACTATCATCATAACGAGCATAGCTATCATAAAATATGGGCCGCCCGAAATCTTTGAGAACACAAGTGCCCTGAGAACAGGAAAACACATAAAGAATATCAGCATTATATTCTCAACACAGAATTTACTAAAGAACTTACTCATTATCTATCTCCATAACTATTTTCTTGATGCATGGCGCATAATAAGTTTCATAATTGCATCTCTGTTCACCTTATAATCCTCTTTGGCAAGCTTTGAATAAACAAATTCCATACCAAGCTCATCAAGCACCTTTCTTTCATATTCTACCGCACCTATTTTCTGCTGTATGCCTCTAACAGAGGAATTATCGGCAGCCGCATCCATATAGACCGTCTCTACCCCAAGGGTATCAAAGGCAAAATCTATTCCAAGGATCAGCGCCTCCATATTCTGAAAGGCGTCGCCGTAGCCTATTGTTCTTCCGCTTTCGGCAGATTTTTCCGTCACATCATAAATGCCGCGCATACCAATCGGTTTCCCTTCAAGGTCGGTAACAAGAAAAAGGTAGTCATTTTCCTTTTGCCTCTGCTTACGGATATATTCTCTCTGATCTTCGACTGTTCCGCTGATCTTATGCATATATTTTACCTTTTGTGCATCAGCCCTCATAGCGTAGGTCACCTCAGCGTCCTCCTCGGTGACTGAGCGAAGCCTTACGGTATAGCCCTCGACAGACTTATCATACACCATTTTATTTTCTCCTTTTTTTCAGCATACCAAGCAGCATTTTCCTATATATCACAAGATACAAAAGCATCACAGCCATACCGCAGACAAGTGAAAAAACATAGCTGCCGCAAAGAAACAGACGCCAGATCACAAAAAAGGCTGCGAATACGCCGACATTGAGATATACTTTTTTATTTATAACTATCAGATCCATTCTTATCAGCCAGAAAAGGCACATAAGTATAGACACGATATAGCCGATAACTGTAGCGATAGCTGCGCCCTCGCTGCCAATTGCCTTAATAAGCACAATGTTGAGTCCCACATTTACCGCCGCGCCCACAGAAAGCGAGCAAAGATTCATATAGGTCTTTTTAACTATAGTGAACTGATTTGCAAGTATCTGATAAAGCATCAGAAGGAGCGGTGCCAGAAACAGATACGGCGCAATAAGGTAACCATCTATATACTCATCTGTAAAAAGAACGGTAAAGCCAAGCTTTGAAACTGACATAAGTGCCGCCGTTGCAGCAAATGACACTGCCCCCATATACTCAAAAATATTAGATTTGAGCTGAACCTGGTCATCATCATTCATAGTTGAGTAGGCAAAGTAGAGCCAACCGCCTGCGAATGCGGTATATATAAGGTTGCTTACATGGCCTATCTTTGATGCAACTGAATAGACACCCGTAAAATCAGTTCCAAGCAGCTTTGTTATCATTACCTTATCAGATGAATTATACACCCAGTAAACAAGAAAATTCGGCATAAGCGGCAAGCCTATCTTCAGAAGAGATATCAGCTTTTGCTTATCAAAATGCCTTATACCGAAATATTTTCTGTTCATCACCCCAAAGGATACTTCAAGAGTTACAGCCGCCACAACAGTCGCAATAGGCATAGCCATTATATACCAGCCCTTAAGTATCATCGGGATAGCCACAGAATATGATATTATAGGGGATATCGTATTTGTTACAAGAAAGACCTTTCTTTTATTCTGTATCCTTGTAGGGGCTGAAACTATCTGGTTTGTTGCACTTATCAGAAAGCCTATTACTGTTATCACAACAAGCCCCTCATACTGCTCACCCTCAAAATACCAAGCGGCAATAGGCTTTCGCAGCACCGCACATATAATTGACAAAAAAACACTTGTTGACATAACGAACCACAGTGCCGTAGAGCAGATCTTCTGCTGCCATTCAAGAGATTCGTTATCAAAGAACAGCCGAAACATTGCATCATACATTCCGCACACTGCAAGTGCTGACGCAAACGAGATAAATGTTGTAGAAAGGTCATTAAGGCCTAAATATTCACTTCCCGGGTAAAGCCTTGTTATAATGGGGAGCATAAGCATAGGGACAAACCTGCTTATCATTCCGCCAAGGCCGTATACAAGGAAGTTTTCTATAAATAATTTTCCCCGTCCCTTAGATTGCATTTTCTTTCTTTACACTTCACTTTCAAAGCTCTTTATACATTATCTTACCCGTTTCGTTTTTGGGGAGCGAGCTGATATATTTCACATCAAACAGCGCCTTATAAAAGCCCGTCTTATCACACAGATATGTCAAAACATCATCTTTTATATCCGGGTCAGTCACATAGACCTTCATTTTATCATCACTGCCCGTGCAGGCAGCTTCGCAGCTAAAGCGCTCCTTTATCATCTTTTCCATCTGGTCAAGGCTCACTCTGTAGCCGAGCATTTTAAGGAAACGTGATTTTCTTCCGACGATATAATAAAAGCCGTCACTATCTCTTACCGCCATATCACCCGTATGGTATTCACCGTTAAACTCATCGCCCTTTAACAGGTCTTCCCTTGACACGGCATAGCCCATAGTGACATTAGGCCCTCTGTAAACAAGCTCACCCTCGGTATCTGGGGTGGTTATCACCTCGCCGTTTTCATCTATAAGCTCAGCCTCGCCGTTTGGGATAGGCTTGCCTATACTGCCCGTTTTCCTGCTTGCGTATTCGGGCGGCAAAAGCATCATTCTCGCGGCCGTTTCGGTAGTTCCGAAGGTCGCGATAAATCTTCTGCCCGACTGCTGCGCATACTCGGCAAGTGCTTTAAACGTCTTATCCGAAAGCCTGCCGCCTCCCTGCGCGAGCGTTTTAAGGTAAGGCAACTCCATTCTTGTAAACCTGAGCCTCAGCATAAGCTCATAGCCGAAGGGAACACTTGTTATATTGGTAAGCTTATATTTTTTAATAAAATCCCAATACTCGGCGCTCATAATGTTTTCATTGGTAAGGTACACTACAGCGCCTGCATAGAGATGTGTATTCACCACATTGAGCCCCATTGTATAATTTATAGCAAGGTCACAAAGCGGACGCTCGGAAGAATCAAAACCAAAGGCCTTTGTGACATTTTCAGCATTTGCCTCAAGGTTGCCCTTTTTATACCTTACAAGCTTGGGGCTGCCGGTTGAGCCCGAGGTCGTCATAAGCAGCTCAAGCTCGGGGTTTATATCATACCTCTCAAAGCCCGTCTTTACAAAGGTATAGCCAAAGCTTTCAAGCAGGTCAGTCTGCCCGTCGGCAAAAGGCTTATAAGCGGAAGGCCGCCATACAAAGCCCGGCTCATAGGTATCATAAAGTCCTTTTAACAGCTCATCATCAATATGCGAGCTGAGCATTACGGGAACGCCGCCCGAGATAACTGTTGAAAGATAAGAAAGCAGCGCCCCGATGGTATTATCACAAAGCAAAAACACAACACGGCGCGAAATATCAAGCTCACCGAGCCTGTCGGCTGCAGAAGTAACATCGCCAAGCCGCAAAGCGGTGTCGGATGAGTCGATCGCAATTATTTCATCAGTTTTTCTCTTATCAAGATCAAGAAACATTTTTCTTCCCTCGGTTTAAATAATAGTACATCCGTCCACAGGCAATATCTGCCCTGAGATATAGGACGAATAGTCACACGCAAGCAGCAGGCAGCCACCTGCGATATCTTCGGGCGCTGCGATACGCCCCATAGATATATTGCTTATCCTGGCTGACAGCTTTTCTATATCAGCCTGATCCATCATTTCCGTCTTAGTAAGTCCCGGAGCTATAGAGTTGACCCTTATCTTTTTAGGCGCAAGCTCCTTAGCAGCCGACTTGGTAAGCGCTATAACAGCGCCCTTTGTAGCTGAATAAACAAGCTGCCCGGCATTGCCGCGAAGGCCCACCATTGAGGATATATTTATTATACTGCCGCCATTTTCATTTCTTGCCATTATACGGCTGACAGCCTGTATCATCTCGATAGTGCCAAAAACATTCACCTTGAACATTTTCTCCATATTGGCAGAGGAAATCATTCCGATAAGCTCATTATACTCAACGCCTGCGTTATTTACAAGGACATCAATATGCCCAAAACGTTTTTTTATTTCAAGCACATTGGCTCTTACCTGCGCGCTGTCGGAAATATCAAAGTAATACGGGAAAAGCCCGTCCTTATACTCGCTTTCATTCACCCACTCATCAGCGCTGCCCGGTACAAGGTCATTTACTATAACGCTTGCGCCCTCTTTAGCATAAAGCGAAACTATCGCCCTGCCAATACCGCGCGCACCGCCCGTAACTATTGCAACTTTTCCTTCAAGTAATCCGCTCATATCAGCTTATTCTCCAAACGAAACGCCGTATTTTTCAAGTATGCTTTTTCCGTTTTCATATCCGCCGAAGTGAAGGATATCCTCAGAATCTATCAGGATATCGAAATTCTCTTCAAGCTCGGAGATAAGCGTAAGGTGGATAAAGGAATCCCACTTTTCCACAGCTTTGAAGGTGAAATTCTCATCAAGCTCAGTATCAGTTACATCGAACACCGATTTGAAGATGTCGTTATATTTTTCAAGGTTTGTCATTTTTATGCCTCCCAATCAAGCTTATCAGAATTCATTGATACATTCTATCACATAGTTTACTTCTTCATCGGTCATTCCGTTAAACAGCGGAAGACTAAGCACATTTTTTGCATATTTTTCGGTTATGGGGAATTCGCCCTCCTTATGCCCGAGAAACTCATAGCATTTCTGAAGATGAGGCGGTATCGGGTAATGTATCTGAACGTGTATGCCCTTATCTTCAAGAAAGCTCATAAGGCGTTCTCTTTCCTCACAGCGAACGACGAACAAGTGCCATACATGAGTCGCATTATCGCGCAGTGAGGGCAATATTATCTTGCTGTTATCAATTCCTTCAAGGTACATTTTTGCTATTTTTCTTCTCTGAGCGATAAGCTCGTCAAGATGCGTAAGCTTTATGCGCAAAAATGCCGCCTGTATCTCGTCCATTCTTGAATTGACACCGCAGAGGTCATTATGATATTTTATGCTGCTGCCATAGTTTCTTAATGTCTTTATTCTGTTTGCAAGGTCCTCGTTATCTGTTATAACAGCACCCGAATCGCCGAAAGCCCCAAGATTTTTCGTTGGGTAAAAGCTAAAGCAGCCTATATCGCCCCATGTGCCTATCTTTTTGCCGCTAAACTCACTGTTATGAGCCTGGGCGCAGTCCTCAATAACGAAAAGCGAATGCTTTTTGGCTATTTCACATATTCTGCCCATATCCGCAGACTGCCCGTAGAGGTGTACCACCATTACAGCCTTAGTCTTATCTGTAATTGCAGCCTCTATCTTCCCTGCATCTATGCAATAGTATTCATCAGGCTCGACAAATACGGGTGTTGCGCCTTCCTCGACCACGCCCATAACTGTAGCTATAAAGGTATTAGCAGGAACTATGACCTCATCACCCTTACCTATGCCGAGCGCCCTTACAGCAAGCCTCAAAGCGTCAAGTCCGCTGTTTAGTGCCGCGCAGTACTTTGAGCCCATATACTGAGCATATTCCTTTTCAAATGAACTTACCTCATTTCCGAGGATATACCAGCCCGATTCAAGCACTCGTTTAGCAGCATCTAAATATTCATCAGCATACATATTATACTGTCTGTCAAGTCTGTCACTTACTTTCATGTCTGTTCCTCACATACTCCAAAAATTCATCATAATCTCTGATATAATCAGATTCATCATAAAGCTCCGACGCAAGCACCATAAGCACCGCATCGGGCGAAAAGTCAAACATTTCGCGCCACATATCATTTTTTACATACAAGCCCTCATACGGCTTTTCAAGCGGTATGATCTTTTTTTCCGAGCCGTTATCAAGCCTTATCTTACAGCTTCCGTGAATACAGATAAGTATCTGTTCAAGCTTTTTATGAGCATGATAGCCGCGGGTAACACCCTGAGCGGTGTCATACATATAATAGACCCGTTTTATTTTAAAAGGGATATCTTTGAATTCTTCCAGCGCTACAAGCTGACCTCTTTCATCACCGTGCGGCTGAAAGACATATTTTATCACCTGCATTGATTATTCCTCCATTATCTTGCTCATAAATTGCTTATCATAAGATGTTTCAGTATAGCACTTTCCCAAACGAACATGGAGAATTCTACATATTTTCCAAAACTGAGTACCGGGAGATGTCAATAGTAAACTGATATTCTTCGTTAGCAAATTGTCTCGATTCATTGAATAATATCGTTTCAGTTTTTTTCTAAACTTATCATTGCGCTTATCAGCTATGACAAGCTTTTCGATCACTTTTTCTTCTTCCAGCATTATCCTTTTCCATTTTGATTCCTTAGTTGTAGATACTCCTGTTCCAAATTCGTACATTATGATACTCTTATCATAGTGAACTATCGGTATATCATCAAGCAGCATAAATCTATAGAGTACATCCTCCATATATTTGACCTTGCCAAGAATCATTTCGCAGTACTTAAGGACAAGCTCTCTCTTTACAAAATATGCAGCCCCGAGAGTATAGTCTTTCAGCAGCCAGCAATTAGATTTAACAACACTATATCTATACTTTTTCTCATCATATATCACATTAAGGTTGGGTCTTCGGATGTTTTTATGCACAGGTCTTATTGTTTTATTATTCATTTGGAAATACACAGCATTTCCAAATGCAGCGTCAAGGCCGCGCTTTTTCATATACTTATATATATCACTAAGTGTATTTTCATTATAAAAGTAATCCCCGGGGGATATGCCCTTTAGGAACTCTCCCTCAGCCTTTACAAGACCGCTGTAAAAGTTTTTGGTAATTCCGAGATTGATTTCATTAGCCACCAGCACATAATCGGAGAAACCGTGCTTTTCAAAAAGTGCCCTTATATCATCAAAATAATTATTCTTTGACCCGTCATCAGCCACAATTATCTGCATATGAACATCTTTTTGATAGAGGATAGATCTGAGCGTCGATATTAGTTTTTTACGATCAGGATTGTATGATATTACAAGAACCGATACATCATACTTATATTGTGTTTTTTTCAATGCCGATTTCCCCTTCATTTTTTATATATAAACAAGTAAAACCTTTACTATAAAAACAAACCTGCTCTCTTTTTCCGTTTTAAACCTATCAGCATTCTTTATAAGCTTAAGCCGCGTTTTCAGGTCATTTCTGTAATATGCCATAAGCTCGACATAATCCCTGTCGGCAAAATCGGCATCTCCAAGCGCTCTGAGGACGTACCTTGCCGAATTACTGCGAAGGTTTTTAACGGTTTTATGCATAAAGCGCACAGCTCGCTCGCAAAACGATACTTCCCTAATGCCAACGACATTATTGTCATGTATTCTATAAAGGATATATGAATCATGATCATATACTACCTTACCCACAGCAAATGCCAACAGAATCGTCCAGGCATCATGATTTCGTATATATAAATAATCCTTCCCGGGTTTTCTCACTTTTCTGACAAGCTGTGCAAGCTCGTTATTAAACACCATAGTACAGCCGTACATTTTATTACTGCTCAGATTTGACAGCAGAGTGATCTCAGGCGGCTCATCAAACCTCAGCCCCAACTCCTCGCCGTTTTTATATATCCTCTGATTGGAGCAATAAAGTGCAGGCCCGTCTATATCCTCGATAGAGCGGATACCTCTTATAAGCTTTTCTTCAAGCCAGATATCGTCCTGATCGGAAAAGGCATAATAATCAAACGGCCCCTTATACTTTGCGGCAAAACACAAAAGCTTCAGAAAGCTCGCCCCGGGGCGCAGGTTTCTTCCGTCAAAGTATAAATGGATATTGCCGTTTTGTCTGACATACTCCAAAATAATATTTCTCGTTTCATCGCTCGACCCGTCATCTCTGATATAAAGAGTAACATCTACGTCCTTCTGTGCAAGAATGCTGTCTATCTGCTCTCTTATATACTTTTCGCCGTTATATGTACTCATCAAAACAGCGATCTTTGGTCTGTCCATTTTATACACACTCCATAGTTTTATTCACCGCGCAAAATAGCAAGTGTATGTGCTATACCTTCATCTACCGTATATCTGCCCTTCCAGCCGAGCCCCTCAAGCTTTGAGGAATCAAGTACCTGCTTGGCTATCGGCGTAAGCTGAGCCTTCTGCACCTCATCGGGGTCGGTAAACACCACATTAACGCCTGCCGCGGCCGCTATTGTATGAGCAAGGCCTGCAATAGTCGTTCTTGATATAGGTGTGGCAATATTATAAGCCTCGCCGCCGATGCCTTTGGTAAGAACGGTGAGTATAGCCGAGGCAGTATCTGCGATATAGGTATATGACCTCTCCTGCGTTCCTGCACTCGTCAAAACGATATCCTCACCTGCAAGCGCATTATTGACAAACTGAACATTTGCCCTGTTATCGTTTTTAGTGGCATTTGCGCCGTAGGTATGGCTTGGTCTTACTATTACGGTATCAAGCCCGAACTGTTTCATATACGAAACGCAAAGAGTTTCCGCGCACCTTTTGCTGTTAGGGTAGCAGGAGCGCACAGAGGTAGGGTCAACATATCCTCCATAGCTCTCATTAAAGCTTTCAAGACTCAGATCCCCCTGCCCGTACACCTCCCCCGAGGAGATATATAGAAATCTTTTCGTCTTATGCGCCAAAGCATGGTCAAGGAGATACTTTGTGCCCCCGATATTACTCATTATCGTACCCACGGGGTCGCTATTGAATGCGGCAGGGAATGCATTGCTCGCCGCGTGGATAATAAAATCTGCATCAAAATCAAACTCTGGCTTTTCGTTAACATTTGATTCTATCAGCACAAGCTTATCGGTATCCGCTCCCTCAAATCTCGCCCTGAGCCTCTCTAAAGAAAGATCAAGCGCATAGACAGTGATCTCACTTTGCATAAGCTTATTCATCATAAGCAGCATATCTGTAAGATATGAGCCTATAAGCCCCGCAGCGCCCGTGATCATTACCGAGCTGCCGAAAAGCTTAGCTGCATCGGCAACATTTTCCACTGCACCGCGCAGGTCATCGGCATAGGTCTTACTATTTAAAAATCCCATATTTATCAGTCCTTAAGCCAAGAAGATCTTTTTGCTGCAAGCAGCGCTTTGAAAATATCTATATCATCTACAGTTGTGAGCTTGATATTCTTTTCCGAGCCGTTTGAGAAATACACCTGCTTACCCATTTCTATCATAAGCGTGCATGAGGCTACGGAATTTGTAATGCCTGCTTTAAGTGCATCTCTGTGGAGCTGCGCGATATCGCCTATCTTAAAGCCCTGAGGTGTCTGTGTTCTCTTAAGCCTGTCACGGGGATAGCTGCCCGTTGACATCACAGCGTCCTCGGTCTGGAGCATAGCCTCGGCACATGGAATAACGGTTATCGCATTTCCGTATTTTCTTGTTTTGGTTATACAATCGGAAATGATCTCTGCCGACACCATAGGTCTGATAGCATCATGGATAAGCACGATATCGTCCTTATCGAACTGCTTTTCAAGCTCAAAAACGCCGTTTCTGATAGAGCTTTGCCCGTTCTCGCCGCCGGGAACGATCACCTTAAGCTTTGAGATATTAAACTGCTTTGCATAAGCCTGCAAAACGTGTTCCCACCCGTCAATGCAAACCACCGCGATAGCATCTATCTCGGGGTGAGACTGAAATGCCTCGAGGGTATAAACAATTACAGGCTTTTCATTTACCGTAATAAACTGCTTTGGGATATCCTGATGCATTCTGTTGCCGGAGCCGCCGGCGATTATAAGTGCGATATTGCTCATAATTAGTTCTATCTCCTTTAACTCATCTGTGCATAGGCTTTCTGTCCTTTTGCTCGGGAGGTGTCATATAATCCCCGTAAAGGACGGTCAGATATCTGTCATAGCCGCTTATCGACATAAATCTTCTTCCTTCAAAATCCACATCGGTATAGCCGCTTATGACCTCCTTTTCAAACCTTAATCTGCCTATCTGGTCAAACCAGGTATTATATATGTTTACAAAGCTGTAATCATCACTAAAGCCGCTCCATTTTGAGAGCCTGCTATACCAGCGCAGCTTTGTTCTCTTTGAAAAAAGCCTGCCGACTGCCCACGTTACAAAAAGCAGCACCCTATAAAGCGGTGAGAATGAGCTGTAATCATTATTATCCTTAAGCATTCCCTGAAGGAACTTAAGCATAAGCACCTTTACCTTTGCCGCAAGTCTGCTCTCGGGAACGGGGTCAAACACAAACAGGTCGATACAGCCCAATTCCTTATCCATATCGGGGTTATCCTTTTTTGTGATACGCTTTACCCACGATTTTCCGACTATCTTATAATCATCTGACATATATTTTTTATATGCGCGCAAAAACTTATAGTAATTCCTGCGGTCAAACATTATATCCATATCATCGTCCCACGGAATATAGCCCTTATCCCTAACCGCCCCAAGCAGCGTTCCGCCCGAAAGGCTGTATTTTATATTATGCTCACGGCAGCATTTATCTACATCGTCGATGATGGATAAAAGGTAGAGATGAATTTGTTGGTTTCCATATTCATTTAATGTATCCATAAAATCCTCCCAAAGCCCGGCTTAAAGTGATATCACTATATTCCAAGCGAAGTAAGAACAACATCAAGCCTTTTAACAAATGCACTTTCAGTAAAATACGCCTTATATACTTTCCGCACTCTTTCAGCTGTTTCTTCAGTGCAGCTATGATAATACTCAATTATTTCATCAGCCGTATTTTCTGCATTTGAAACATTTACTCCTATATTATATTTTTCCACTATTTTTGAAGTGTCACCCTTAATATTATTAATGATAGGCAAGCCGTAGGATAAATAGTCTATACTCTTTATACTAAGCCCTACCTCAACGGTATCCTTCATTATATTCATTCCGAAATCGCAGTTTGACAAGACAGAGAACTTGACCTTTTCATCAAACGTTTTTCCATAATATCGAACAACAGCCCCTACAGACTTCAATCTCTCAAGAAAGCTGTCTTTATTCTCACCGTCACCGATTATATCGTATTCAACAGCATAGCCCTTATCAAAAAGTGATCTTGTAATGCCACAGATCTTATCAATATCTATAATATTATTAATACTGCCGACATAGCCTATACTGATCCTTTTTTCAAAGTGATCCTTTTTCTTAGCCTGAAATCCAACGTTGCTCGGTTCTTTCTTAAAAAGATAAAGAGTTTTGACTCTGCTCTTATCTCTGACATATCTATAAATATCTCTATAATAAAGTGAGCATTCAAGAAAAACGTGATCCGCACGGCGTATACTTCTATTGCGCATATTCTTCCACGCCTTTATCATAGGCAGGCCTCTTAATCGGTCTAAAGGCATAGTCTCAGGCCACATATCAATAATATCTACTATATACTTGACCTCAGGGTGAGCCTTTATGTATCTTAAGCAGTATTCCCCGCTGTTATTCGGAGGAAACAGAAGATAAATAAGATCGGGCTTTACAGTCTTAAGCGCTTTACCGACGCCTCTGCCAAAAGAGAGGTGCGATATTATCCTTTGAACGGATAAATTCTTCTTATAAGCAGGAACATGGATATATGTGCATTCATCATTAATTGTTTTTCTGTACGTTTTGTTTATATGGTCATAATCAGATGTTAAAACCATAACACTATACCCCTTGCTCATCAGGCATTCCCTGACAGCACATATGCGCTTTTCATACCAATCAAAGCAGCTTATGATCAAAGCCTTCTTCATTATTAAAATCTCCTTGCGCCGCGATAATCAATCATACAACCCATTCTCATTTCTGAAATGAACCGCCTTCATTCCAAGTGCAAGCGGTGCTTTAAAATCCTTAGCGGAATTATCGCCGACATACATCATTTTTTCAAACGCAACACCGAGCCGCCTCTGCATTATACGAAACGCTATATCGCACGGCTTGCGGAAAGCCGCGCCGCCAAGCTCATCGGTGATTATTATATTCTCCTCAAACAGCTCATAAAGCCCGAGCGCTCCGATCTTATTTCTCTGCCCTTCGGGTCTGCCGTCGGTTATCAGCCCCAAGGCTATCCCTTTAGCTTTAAGGCGGTCTATCATTTCCCAGACGCCCTCATACAAGCAAAGCTTTGGGATATTATATCTGTAGGCCTTAAGGCAGTCAGCCTTTTTATCAGTCTGCCCTATCTCTTCAAGGAGCTTGTCTATCGCAGGCTCGCCGTTTTCAAAAAGCTGCCAAAGTCTGTCAGAATACTCCTCATTCCCAAGAAACTCGGCCACGGCCTTATAGCCGCACTTTACATAATCCTTTTCGGGATAAAGGGTATCATCAAGGTCAAAGATAACGGCCGCTGTCCCCAGCTCATCACAAAGCTTGTCAAGCTCTGTGAGCGAATTTGTTTCATAAGCCTTGCCGATGCAAACGCTTTGGTCAAATCTGCTGTAGACCTCTGCATCTCTTGCGGCGTTTTCTATATAGCCGGTCTTTTCGCCCAAAAGCATCCTTATGCATTCCCGTGCGCTGTCAGCACCTGCTTTGATGCTTAACGGCGCGCCGCCGCCAAAGCGCGGATTTATCTCGATATAATAATTATCCCCCGTAGCACTCTGCCTTATGAGCTGAACGGTTATAGCCCCCTTAGGCTTAAAATCCGCAAGGAGCTTTTTGCACTCATTTATCATAGTTTCATCATTTGCTATCTGAGTTTTGAGTACCTCACCGCTCCTTACAGCAAGCCTTTCACGCGGAGTTATGAATATCGGCTCGCCGTCAAGGTCACAAAACGCATCTATAGTATACTCTCTGCCTTCGATAAAGGGCTGAACTATATAATCATCCACCCTTGCGGCATAGGTCTTAAGCTCCTGCTCGTTATTCACCTTATATGCATTTATACTCGAACTGCCGTCCTTCGGCTTTATAAAAGCAGGATAGCCGCCCGTATATTTTGTGTAGTCATCAACAGGCCTTGGTGAATTCAGCCCACAGCTTATGAAATAATCCGCAGTAAGCCTTTTATCTCTGCAAAGCCCTATCTTTTCAGGCGCCGCGATAAGCACCTTAGTACCTATCTTATCAAAAGCGCCAGCACCTTCGGAAAGCTTAAGAAGGTCTGTATCAATAGTCGGGATAAGGGCAGATATCTGCTCGCGCTCACATATTTCAAGCAGCTGAGAAATATACTCGGGGTCGCTTATCCGCTTTACGATAACAGTCTTATCGCAGAACAAGAGCGCAGGGGCGCTGTCTGTAATATCCGCGCCGTATATAACAAGTTTCGCCTTAAGCTCATCGGCAGCCCGTCTGAAAGCCTGCATAAGCTCAACGCGCCTGCCAACGCTTGTAAATAATATCCTCAGCTCTTTCATTTATTCTTCCACCCTTAAGTCAGCTATTTCACTGCCGTAAAATTCTTCCATAGTAGCACAGGTATCAGAGCTGATGCCCTGCCTTTTGAGAACTGTAAGAACAGTATCCTTTATTATTCCGACATCGCCTTTAAATGTGATATCGTCAACATATTTTACATCCCAGTCAAACTTTTCTTCCCAGCTTATGGCATTTCTGCCGCGAACCTGTGCAAGCCCCGTAAACCCGGGCTTTACCTCGTGCCTTCTTGCCTGATGCTCGTTATATCTGGGCAAATACCTCACCAACAACGGCCTCGGCCCTACGACTGCCATATCGCCCTTTACCATATTTATAAGCTCGGGCAGCTCGTCAAGGCTTGTTGCCCTAAGCGCCTTGCCAAAATCGGTAAGCCTTTGCTCATCGGGGAGCAGTTCACCGTTTTCATCGCGCTCATCGGTCATCGTGCGGAATTTATATAGCTTGAATATCTTTTCATTCTTACCCGGGCGCTCCTGAGTAAACAGCACGGGCGAGCCGAGCTTTACCCTTACAAGCACCGCCGTGACCAGAAGAACGGGCGAGAACACTATAAGCGCCCCCGTGCTTAAAAAGCAGTCAAGCGGCCTTTTTATAAACCTCTCATATATGCCCTTTGGCTTATGCAGCACCTCTTTGCCTTTATCCGCAAGCTCCTCTATCCTCTCGCAGATAAACGCTATAAAAGCAGCCGCCGCAGCGATAGCCGTTATAACAGCCGCTATCTTCAAAAATGCCTTAATTATCCTTTTGCCGCTCATTCAAAACATCTCCTGACAGCCTCGATTATAACGTCCTGCTGCTCGGGCGTCATTTTATTGTCGCTCGGCAGGCAGAGGCCGCGCTCGAATATATCGGCGCCAACGTCCTCGAATGAGCCCTCGATATATGCATTTGTCCTTGCCCTTCCGTTGCCGCAGGCTGTGATAAAGGGGTTGTTTCTGTATATGGGCTGCATATGCATAGGTTTCCATATCGGCCTGCCCTCGGCATTTATCGCAGCTATTTTTTCAAGTATCTCTGTAGGGCAGCTCTTGCCCTTCTCGTGGATATAGAGAGCCTCGCGCTCGCCCCTTACCTGCCTGCACATAGCGTCCTTATCAATAAGCAGGCAGCTAAGCCAGAAATTAGGTGAGCTGTTATTCTCATCATAAGGGTTCATGCTCACGGGCAGCCCCTTAAAGCCCTCCTTATACCTTTCATAGATAGCCCTTTTCTGAGCGATATGCTCCTCAAGGTAGGGCATCTGCCCTCTTATAACACCTGCTATGACGTTGCTCATTCTGTAGTTATAGCCTATCTCCTCATGCTGATACCATGCGGCGGCCTCGCGGCTCTGTGTGCTCCACTTGCGCACCTTTTCGGCGTCCTCCCTGCTGTCTGTCAGGAACATTCCGCCTGCCGAGCCCGTGATTATCTTGTTGCCGTTAAAGGATATAGCGTTATAGTCACCGAAATTGCCTGTCTGCCTGCCCTTATAGGTCGCGCCAAAGCTTTCTGCCGCGTCCTCTATGATAAGCGCGCCGTGCTTGTCGCATATCGCCCTTATCTCGTCGATCTTGGCAGGTGTGCCGTAAAGGTGAACAAGCACTACGAGCCTTACCTCGGGGTATATCTCAAATGCCTTTTCAAGTGCTTTGGGATCCATATTCCATGTATCGCGCTCTGTGTCGATAAATACAGCCTCGCCGTCCTCATAGGCTATGGAATTTATCGTTGCATCAAAGGTCATATCCGCGCAGAACACCTTTCTTCCCTTAAGCGTTCCCTCATCGGGGCGCGGTGCGCCGTAAAGCCTCTCG
Organism: Ruminococcus sp.; assembly: GCA_017634275.1. GTDB lineage: Bacteria > Bacillota > Clostridia > Oscillospirales > Ruminococcaceae > NK3A76. The sequence goes on from JAGBNQ010000004.1 coordinate 29,735, forward strand.
CCTGCAAGCTTTGTTGCAAGGTGGAGCGCTGCCGTGCCGCAGGTAAGCGCCACTGCATATTTACACCCCACATATTCCGCCACAAGGCGCTCTATCTCATTGATGTTAGCGCCGACCGTACTCATCCAGTTAGTTTCATACGCCTCGGTAACATATTTAAGCTCATCACCGTGCATTGTAGGTGATGAGAGCCATATCTTCTTTTCAAACGGCTTAAGCTCGCTCATAACACTCTTCCTCTCATAGCAGAAATTGCCGCCATGCCGTGATTTTTCGGCATTTTCCGTTTTTAGCGACACTTACTCATACTAAAAATAATCATTCTTAAAAATTATATCAAATTTTTTATACTATGTCAAGAGATAGTTCCTTAATTTGGCATATTAACAAGTTTTTTTATATGGCAGGCAGTATTATTAGGACAACTTTTAACCGCAGACAAGTGCCGTGCATTATATTACGGCCTTTTTACTTTTGCGCCAAAGGTAAGATGAATTGAAGTTTGGCGAAGGGGGTGCTTTCCTTCAAATCCCCCACAAATTCCAATCCGTCGGCGCGAGCCGACACAATTATTATTCATTATTCACTATTCATTATTCATTATTCATTGCTTGTGGGGCAAAGCCCCACAAATTCCGTTTTTCTCGGGAACACTTTTGTATAATAGGGGTCATATTATTGACAAAACAGTGATTTTATGATAAACTTATTATATAATGTTAATAAGTTTCACGATAAGATATGTGAGGTGTTAAATATGTTAAGAAAAAGGCTTTTATCTCTTGCGGCGGCGGCGCTTTTGGCTTTGAGCCCTGCGGCAGGCGCGGCGCAGTATTACAGCTCTGCCATTACCGCATATGCGCAGGAGGAAATTTTAAACGCCGATGCTGCCGACCACAGCGAGCTTTTGGACAAGTGCAGGGGCTATTATGCGTATAATGACCTCGGCAAGCAGGAAAACGGCGCAAATCTGCAAAAGTTTTACAACAAGCTCTATGAGGTCTACTCGGACGTTTGGACAAGTGATACCGACTACACCCTCTACCCCGGGCAGACAGACCTCTATGTTGTGGATCAGGTGAGGTTTACAAGCTACGGGTTGACAAAGAGCGAGGCTATACTCTGCTACTATGCGCTGAGAGATGATAACCCTGTCATGTACTACCTGATAAATCAGTACTCAACGGGCTCGTATACATTCTACGCACCGATAAACAGGCAGTATACAAAGGCATCTGTAAGAAAGGCGCTCCAGGAGGAGATAAGCGAGTACATCGAGAAGATGACCGCTCCCCTTTCGGGCTATACAAGAAGGTTTGAAAAGGCACTTATCCTGCATGACAAGCTCTTGCCGCTTATGACATATAATTACGATGCGGTAACTATCGGCAGCAAGATAAGCAATAAAGAAACAGTAACGGCCGCCGAGCAGGATATGCACGTTTATTCACATAACATCATAGGCGCTGTAAAATACCAAACGGGCGTGTGCGAGAGCTATGCAAAGACATATCAGATGCTCCTTAACTACGCAGGCGTTGATAATGTATACGTTGTGGGAACAGATGTAAAAAACAGTGCAGGCCACGCATGGAATGCCGTTAAAATGGATAACGGAACATATTACTTTGTAGATGCGACATTTGATGACCACCCCGAAACTCACAAGTATTTTGCAAAGGGCTACACAGTATTTAACGAAAACCATATTGTCAGAGAGGCAAATATGAGCAGCTATAACTATTTCTATGAGCTGCCGACTATACCGACAGGGGATTACAGCTGTCAGGCAAACAGCCCCTCGCTCAAAACGGTAATGGATCAGTTTGCTTTCTATATAAACGAGGACAACACGGTAACAGTTACAAGATACCTCGGCTCGGCAGAAAAGGTTAATATCCCCGAAAAGATACTTGATATGAAGGTAACGGGGATAGGGAGCGACTGTTTCTTTAATAAGCCCAAGGTCTCCGAGGTAAATATCCCCGAGGGAGTGACGAGCATAGGCGATGGTGCATTCCTGATCGCTCTGACCTCGTCAAAAACGATAACCATTCCAAAATCGGTAACAAGCATAGGCGATTATGCTGTAGGCTACCGGAATTCATTGGGCGGCAGCTACAACTTTGACGGAAACTATTCAGCCCTTGCCCCTACTAAGATATCGGGCTTTACTATCAAATGCTATAAAAATTCCGCCGCATACAACTACGCTGTAAAAAACGGCATAAGCTACGAACTGCTCGCAAATACCGTAACAGCAGGCGATGCAGACTCAAACGGCAAGGTCAATATTGCGGACGTTATACGCATTCAGCAGTACCTTGCAGGCTGGAAGGTAAAGGTAGACCTCACCGCATCGGACGTTGATGCAAACGGCAAGGTGAATATAGCAGACGTTATACGCATTCAGCAGCACCTCGCAGGCTGGAAGGTAACTCTTAAGACCGCGTAAAACATCATACAATAAATATTAATACAATTTTTATTGCTTTTTTGGGATTTAGTGGTATAATAATAACATCATCACCGCACAGGGAATGTCTCTCTGTGCGGTTGTTTGTAGGGGGTGAGCGGCTTGAGCGCTAAGACTAAGGAAATAAATATGCTTGAGGGCAGCATTGGCGACAAGACGCTCAAATTCGCACTTCCGCTTGCGGCTACGGGCATTTTGCAACAGCTTTTCAACGCGGCGGATATTGCCGTGGTAGGGCGCTTTGTCGGCAAGAACGCTATGGCGGCGGTGGGCTCGAATGCGCCGCTTATAAACCTTATAATCAGCCTTTTTATAGGCATTTCGATAGGCGCGAATGTTGTTATAGCAAGCCTTACGGGGCAAAAAAAGGACGAGGCCGTCGGCAGGGCTGTCCATACTGCGCTTACCATTTCCTTTATAAGCGGAATAATTTTAGCACTTATCTGCGAGGTTTTTGCACTGCCGATACTTAAGCTTATGTCTATCCCCGAGAATGTTTTTGATATGTCGGTGCTGTATTTCAGGGTGTATCTGCTGGGTCTGCCCGTTATTTTGCTTTATGACTTTGCCTCAGCGATATTCAGGTCGCGCGGCAATACCAAAACACCGCTTATCTGCCTTACCGTTTCGGGTGTGATAAACGTTTTGCTAAACCTCTTTTTCGTGCTTGTGTGCAAAATGACGGTAAACGGCGTAGCGCTCGCTACTGCGATATCAAACCTTGTAAGCTCGGCGCTTTTGCTCTATTTTCTTGCTAAGGAGGAGGGGGCTGTACATTTCTCCTTCAAAAAGCTCGGGGTGGATAAAAAGATTTTCTTTCAGATGATAAGCATAGGCCTGCCCGCAGGCTTTCAGGGAATGGTCTTTTCTGTATCGAACCTTATTTTGCAGTCGGCAGTCAACAGGCTCGGTGAGAACGTTATGGCAGGCTCATCGGCGGCATTCAATATCGAAATATTCTGCTACTATGTGATAAACGCCTTCGGGCAGGCCTGCACCACCTTTATAGGGCAGAACTACGGCGCCCAAAAGCCCGAAAGGTGCAAAAAGGTGCTGAAGATAACTATGCTGCAGGATCTGCTGTTTACTGTACTTATAGCCCTTGTTATCCTTGTAAGCGGAAAATACCTGCTGAGAGTGTTCAACAGCGACCCCGACGTTATCTCGGTCGGCATGGTAAGGCTAAAATTTATCTTAACGGCAGAGTTTATAAACGTTTTGATCGAAATTCTCTCGGGCTATATGCGCGGCTTTGGCTATTCGCTCGTGCCTGCGCTTGTTTGTATGTTAGGCATATGCGGTGTCAGGATAACATGGATGTATGCCGTATTTATGCGCAAACAGAGCTTTTCTGTACTTATGATGGCATACCCGATAAGCTGGGCAGTCACCGCCGCGGTTCTGTTCGGGGCATTTATCTATGTCAACCGCAAAAAGCTCGGGAAATTCTATGGCTAATGCATAATGCACAATGCACAATTGAGGTGTCCGCCGTTGGCGGACGGATTTTAAAAATCGACTTTGCTGTTGATTAGCAATTGTGCTTGATATTAATGATTATAAACCAAATAATTGCCGCCTACGGCGGCCGCCCGAATGGGCATCTGTGCGGCAAAGCCGCACACCATAATTGTGCATTGTGCATTGTGCAT
>JAGBNQ010000026.1 GCA_017634275.1 Ruminococcus sp.
AAATGAAAATGAAAATGAAAAAGATACAGAGAAGGAAACGGAAAAAGAAGAGGACTTCACAAAGGTGTACCTTTCTAAGAAGGAGCTGAGTGACCTTGTCGGGCTGGCTGACAGGCTTACAATAGACAGCTATATATGTAAAATAAAGGATTGGCAGATGAAAAATCGTAAGCTTAATACAAAGCCGTATATCTCCATAAAGAAATGGCTCTCTGAGGACGGGGCGGTGCGTGAGTATAAATACAGCAGAGATCCTGTTATAGAGGAATTTGAAAGGTATGCTGACAGTATCGACTTTTCAACGCTGTCAACATAAAGGCAACACCGCAAAACCATTTGACAACCGCCCCTTTAATATGCTATAATATAGGTTAACCGATTTAATTTAGAAAGGCTTGATAAAATGAGCGGCGATAATCAGTCAAATATAAGAAATTTCTGTATAATTGCACATATAGACCACGGCAAATCCACCCTTGCGGACAGGATACTCGAGCTTACCTCCTCGGTAGAGCTCAGGGAAATGGAGGATCAGCTCCTTGATAATATGGATATCGAGCGCGAGCGCGGTATCACTATCAAGGCGCGCGCTGTTAGGCTCGGCTATAAGGCGGATAACGGCGAGGAATATATCTTCAACCTTATCGACACCCCCGGACACGTTGACTTTAACTATGAGGTATCGCGCTCGCTTGCGGCTTGTGAGGGCGCGGTGCTTGTAGTTGACGCATCTCAGGGCATAGAGGCGCAGACGCTCGGCAACACCTACCTTGCTATCGAGCATGACCTTGAGGTCGTGCCCGTTATCAATAAGATAGACCTTCCCTCGGCAGAGCCCGAAAGGGTCTGCTCAGAGATAGAGAATATCATCGGTATCCCGGCACTCGATTCTCCGCGTATCTCCGCTAAGACGGGGCTTAATATAAAGGACGTTTTAGAGCGCGTTATTACCGATATACCTGCCCCGAAGGGCGACCCCGACAAGCCTTTCAAGGCGCTTATTTTCGACAGCGTTTATGATATGTATAAGGGCGTTATAATCTATGTCAGGGTCATGGACGGCTCTGTAAAGGCAGGCCAGACTATAAAGCTTATGGCAACGGGTGCAGAGTTCCAGACGGTTGAGATAGGCTATATGGGCGCTAAGGACTTAGTTCCCGTAGGTGAGCTTAGAGCAGGCGAGGTAGGCTATATAACCGCATCTATCAAGTATATAGGCGATACGCGCGTGGGTGATACCGTTACCCGTGCTGATGCCCCCTGCGATGAGGCTCTTCCCGGCTATAAAAAGGTGCAGTCAATGGTCTTCTCGGGCGTTTACCCTGCTGACGGCGCTAAGTACCCCGATCTTCGTGATGCGCTCGATAAGCTTGCTCTGAATGATGCATCTCTCACCTTTGAGCCTGAAACGTCGGCGGCGCTGGGCTTTGGTTTCAGATGCGGCTTTCTCGGGCTTTTGCATATGGAGATAATCCAGGAGCGATTGGAGCGCGAATATAACCTTGACCTTATCACAACAGCGCCCTCCGTTATCTATAAGGTAAACCTTACTAACGGCGAAACTGTTATGATAGATAACCCCTCAAATTATCCCGACCCTGCACTTATAGCCTCCGCTGAGGAGCCTGTGGTGAATGCACATATCTTCACACCGCAGGAGTTTGTCGGCAATATCATGGAGCTTTGTCAGGACAGGCGCGGAAACTATATTGATATGAAATACCTTGACGATACAAGGGTAGACCTTCACTATGAGCTGCCCTTAAATGAGATAGTCTACGATTTCTTTGATGCGCTCAAATCCCGTACAAGGGGCTATGCGTCATTTGACTATGAGATGAAGGGCTATGTTCCCTCAAAGCTTGTTAAGCTTGATATCCTGCTAAACGGCGAGGTGGTAGATGCGCTTTCGTTCATAGTTCACGTTGACAAGGCCTATGCGCGCGGCAGAAAGATAACCGAGCGCCTTAAGGAAAATATACCCCGTCAGCTTTTTGAGATACCCGTTCAGGCATCTATAGGCGGCAAGATAATCGCCCGTGAAACTGTAAAGGCTATGCGTAAGGACGTTTTGGCAAAGTGCTACGGCGGCGATATCACAAGAAAGAAAAAGCTGCTCGAAAAGCAGAAGGAGGGCAAAAAGCGTATGCGCCAGTTAGGTACTGTAGAGGTGCCGCAGGAGGCGTTTATGAGCGTGCTTAAGCTCGATGAGTAAGGGGCAACACCGCCGGGCCACCGGCTTTACGCCTTTGCGCGCCATCTGCTTGCGGTTTTTCCGTCATATCACCCAAATTTCCCTTGACTTGCGCCAGCAAGCCTGCGGAAAATTTAGGCAATCTGACGAAAAAACCGACTTCGCATCTGACGCACAATGCCCCAGCGGTATTGCCAGGGTGATAATATGCAGTATGTGATAATTCTTGCGATAATCGCGGTGATACTTGCGGTGCTGGGGGTAAGCACTCAGCTCATAGCGAATTTCTCCGCATGGGGGATACTTTTGCTCTGCACGCTCGTGTCATTTTTGATGACAGTGTTCTTTGCGGTGTTTTTGATAAGAATGCTCAGCTGTAAAAAGGCAAGCGGCAGGTTTCTGCGCGCAGACTTTAAGGACAGCGGCGCTTTTAAAAAGTATAAGTCCGCCGTTTATGATATAGGCGGCGAGGAGCATTTTAACATCTTCCCGTATGATCTGAAATTATTCTATAATAAGGATAAAGAAACAGAGCTTTACCTCGGCAAAAAGGGCGAGGTATATGACATGATGACAAGGATAACCATATATTTAGGCCTTATGCTCTCGGGTACTATGACGGCTGTAATGCTTATGGTGACATTGTCCTTTTATAATAACTAAAAAGGGGGGCGCATTTTTGGAGCTTAAAAAACCCATGAAATATTCAATAATTTTAGGCCTTATCGGAAGTGCGCTCATACCCGTGCTTTATGAGGTCTATGCAAATATCGGCAAGACCTTTGCAATTATCCTGCTCTTTGTGTGGACGGGTGTGTGCATTTATAAGCTTATGCGCTTTCCCACAAAGGAGGCGATGCTCGCTATCACCTGCCTTATTGCCTATACGGGCATTTTCGGGATAGTTATGTATGTGATAATCCACCCTGCGGTGCAGAGCTTTCTTGAAAAAAGCTCAAAATACTACTACCTTACCCTTAAGGAGGAAATGTATTTCTTCGGCTTTGCAATCGGGGTAATGCTCTTGCTTTACCTTATGTTCTTTTTCAGGCTGTTTATGATAAAGGGCATAGCGCGCCTTAAGGAGATAAGCGAAAAGTCGGGGGAGTATATAGAAAACGCTTTTGACAGCAGTGAGGACGGCGAGGACTTATGAGAGGGATATATATCCACATTCCCTTTTGCCTCAGAAAATGTCCTTACTGCGATTTTTATTCGGTAACGCTTGATAGGTCACTTTCAGAGCAGTATATCGACGCACTTATCAGAAATTTCCGCGCCGATAAATACCGTGGACTTTGTGCAGATACCGTTTATATCGGCGGCGGCACTCCCTCAGCGCTCCCGGCAGAGCTGATATCAAAGCTCATGGAGGGTGTGTACAAAAATTTCAGTATAGCTGAAAATGCCGAGATAACGATCGAGGCTAACCCCTGCACGGTAAGCGATGATAAGCTTGCCGCCTACAGAGCCTCGGGGATAAACCGCATTTCCTTCGGCGTTCAGTCAGCAGATGACAGGGAGCTTAAGGCTCTCGGCAGGCTGCATGATTTTGACACGGCGGAAAGGGCGATAGAGGGGGCGCAAAGGGCAGGCTTTGATAACATCTCTGCTGATATGATGATAGGCTTATCGGGGCAGAGCGAGCGTGACGTTTTAAATTCTGCCGAAAGGCTCACAGCCTTGCCGATAAGGCATATTTCCGCCTATATGCTAAAGATCGAGCCGAATACGGCGTTTGATAATGATAAGCTGAAAGCAAGCCTGCCGGGTGATGATAAGGTAAGCGATATGTATCTTTCGCTTTGCAAATTCCTTGAAGGCAAGGGCTTTTATCAGTATGAGATATCAAATTTTGCTCAAACGGGCTTTGAGAGCAGGCATAACATAAAATACTGGCGCCTTGAAGAGTACATAGGCTTTGGCCCCGCGGCGCATTCGCTTTTTGACAAAAGACGCTTGCGCGTTCCCCGTGATCTGCGCGGCTATATCAGCGCCCCCTTGCAGACAGAGCTGCCCGAGGAGGAGCCGTTTGATGAGCGAGTGGAGTATATCATGCTCTCCCTGCGCCTGCGCGAGGGGCTTGATATGCAAAGGCTGAGCGCCCTTGTCGGCAGCAGCAGCGCGCAAAAGCTCAAAGAGCGCGCCGCAGCTTTTGAAAAGCACGGGCTTTGCAGGCTTTCAGACGGGCGGGTAAGCCTTACCCCCGAGGGCTTTTTAGTGTCAAATTCTGTAATACTTGAATTTCTCTGCGCTGTCGGATTGGCATAATAGCTAAAACGGCAGGGCAAAGGTTGTTGAAAGCTACAAAGAATTTGTGAGGGTGTTGTAATTTGCGGCGCAAAATGTTAAAATTATTGTGATTAATAATGCTTTGAGGAAAAGGGCTGAGGCTATGAAAAAATATCTTTTAAAAGCGGCGGCTGTAGGTGTTTGTGCATCAGTAGCACTCTCGCTCGCGGCCTGCGGCAAAAGTGAAAGCGGCGCTGAGATAGAGATACCCATTCTTGAAACAAGCTCACCCGTATATAATACAGTCACGGCGGAGATAGGCGACATTTCCGAAAAATACTACGGCGAGGCCTCCTACGGCGTTTCGCACGAAATGGCGGCTAATTTCACGCGCGCAGGGCAGATAAAGGAAATAAACGTTGAGATAAACAAAGAGGTCAAAAAGGGCGATGTGCTTTGCGTTTTGCGCTCCGAGGAGATAGAGGAGCAGATAGAGGAGTCAAAGGTGTGGCTCGAGCAGGCGGAAAGCACATATAACAAGCTGCTTGCAAAGGGAAACACCCCTGCAAACGAGCTTGAATACGCGCGCATTGACTACGAGCTGCAAAAGCTAAACCGGCAGCGCCTTGAACGCGAGCTTTCGCAGTACACCGTGACCGCCCCGTGTGACGGCACGATAGTTTGGATAAATGACCGCAACCGTGAGCTGAACGTCAACACTAAGGTCTACCCCGACTGGCTTTGCATGGTAAGCGACAGCAGCGAGAATGTGCTTTCCTGCAAGATGATACAGAAGATAGATTCTATAGGCTACGGCACAAGGGTGATAATAACCTCAACGCTCGGCGAGTATGAGGGCTACGTCACGGGCGAGCGCGAATACGGCGACGGCGCTACAGCGCAGTATATCTACGAGATAAGGTGCGATGACGAGGGCGTAGAGGGTGCCAACAAATTCAAGGTCTGCTTTGATGTTTATGACAAGACTGACGTTGTAAAGGTGCCTGCAAAGGCGATAAAGACTATCGGTGAGAGAAAGTTTGTAAACCTGCTTGTCGGCGGAGTAAAGGTAGAGCAGGACGTTGAAACGGGCATCGAGGACGGCGACATGGTAGAGATAACAAACGGCCTTGTCGGCGGCGAGGAAGTCATAATCAACGGAGAATAGGTCTTTTTAATGCACAATGCACAATGCCGGGTTATGGTGTCCGCCTTTGGCGGACGGATTATAAAAAACTGCCCCGAGGGAATGGCAGATACTCATATAGAAGCTTTGCCCCGAAACACTGTCTCGGGGCATATTTATACTATTATTTTATTCTTATAAATCAGATTTTATAACACATCACAGCATTCATCATTAGTACCTCTATGATCATCAGTCCTGTAATGTATCTCTTTGCTGCCGTCTGCCTTTAGAATCACACGCAGATCATCTACATATATATCAGATGCAAAAAATATGCCAAACTCCGTGTCCCCATTCCTTCTGACACCGATGTATGATAATTCTATTCCGTCCATGATTTCCTGTTCAGTAGAATTTTCCTTGATAAGCTCCGGTCTGAACAGAAAATGGTCAGCCACCAGTTTTCTTATTTCATGATCTCTGCGCTCCTTGTCATACAGGATCTTTTCTAATTTGTTATAGTACTTTCCCGGTTGTATATCCCTCAGCTCCGGGATATCAGGTATCAGCTTATTTATATCAAGATCGATCTCCTCCTTGCCGGGAAGTCTTTTCTCGATCAGACCGTAATATCCTATATCGGGGGTTGCTGCAAAAGTATCGGTTTCAAAAAACACAGTGCAGGTCTTTTCTCCTGTCAGATTATATTCCCACTCGACTTCACCCTCAAAACCGACATCACCGCTGTCAGTAAAAAGGAATCTGCAATACGGGGTATCGAAATAGATGTATTTTCTTTGCTTTTGAGCCAGTAATTTATAGTACTTGTCAGACTTGAGCATTATGAATATAAGAAACACCGGCAGTATACCGCTTGCAGCAAATGAAAATATAGCGGTCGACTTATAATTGCCCACATTATCACCGATATAATAAGTGTCAGGATCATTCGGGTCATAATGAATGGTGATATTATCGCCTTTTTTTTCTGCTCCCCTTTTGGCATAAATATTCTTCAGTTTGAATTTGCCGTCAGTCTCGACCTCGATCTGTCTCCAGTATTTACCGGAAACATACTTATTTTCAGCTTTATCAGTATCGTATATGCGTCCTGTTCCTTCATAGATCACTGTTCCTGTCACTTCAGAGCTGCATTTGTCTTTAAGCTCCGTATAAACGGACATTTCTACAAAACCTATCAAAAGACATATCACTGATACTGTAATGACCAATATCCAACAGAATATCTTTGCTTTTTTACTTGGTGCTTTATCCAGTATAATCACCACCTTACACATAAATCCCGATCTATATTAGTATAATTATACTCCTGAATAGAAAAGATGTCAATAGAAAGGCCATAGTACTTCTGACCTTACATCAGAAATACTATGGCTTAAAATTTCTATATGAGTATCTTTCTTATCTTTCGGGGTTTTACTTTTTTATGCTGTTTGAAAAAATTTTTCTTTCTATGTAACATTTTTGTCTGTTCTTCCGACTAATATAAGTGAAACGTTTCAAAAAGCGAGGTCTTGTTATGGAGGATAAAAAGCTGATAGAGCTGCTTAAAGCCTCACCGCAAAAGGGGCTAAGTGAGATCGTCATGAGCTACAGCCCATATGTTTACAAAATAGCGTTTACAAAGCTCAGAGATATCTGCACCAAAGAGGATATCGAGGAGGCGGTAAGCGATGTGTTTTTAAAATTCTACCAAAGCGGTATGGCGTGCGGCTTTGAGCTGCGCTCGGTCAGGGGCTTGCTTGCGGTGATAGCCGCAAGGCATTGCACCGATATTTTCAGGTCACGCTGCAATGGCTTTGAAACCGTTGCCTTAAGCGAGCTTGAAAATGTTCTTGCCGTTACCGATACCACCGACGGCAAAGCGCTTATTGACGCAGTAAAAAGCTTAGGCGAGCCCGACAGCAGCATTTTTATCCGCAAATACTACCTCGGGCAGAAAAACAAAGATATAGCAAAAGAGCTTAAAATGCGGCAGGGAACTGTCAACACAAGGATATCGCGCGGCCTTGACAAGCTCAGAAAAATATTAGAGGAGGATATGTAATGGATAACGAGAAATATATGCTGTCTGCGGTCATTGATGAGGAAAACGTATCTCTGATAGACACTCAGCTCGATGACTTTTCAAAGGGCGCAAGGCTTGATGATAAGGCAAAAGAGCGTATCCTTTCCTCTGTTATGAGAAAGGCGGGCATGGAAATGGATAAGAACATTACTGTAAAGCAAAACAAAAGAGTCAGCAAAAGATTTATCGGCTTTGCTGCTGCGGCAGCTATCATGGTCACGGGCGCAGTCGGCGCAGGGGCAGCCTATGTAATAAGCGGCCGCACATCTAACGACACCTATTTCGGCACGGACGCTGACAGCAAGCTCGAAAGCATAGGCGCTAAGGCGGATAAGACCATAAGCCTTGAGCATTTTGACCTTAATATCGAGAGTATGCTCTGCGACGGGCAGTATATCAGCGTCACGGCATCGGCTGTTGCTAATGATGAGGAGGGCGCTAAGTGGCTAAGCTCGGGAGCGGATGATATGACTCTTCATTCCTCAATTTCCGAAAGACCCGGCACCGCCAATTCAAGGGTGTGGGATGAGGACGTAGCAATTATTTCAGAGGACGGCAGGGAGCTTTTGCGCTGGACATATTTCCTTGATGAGCCGAAGGATAAAGTGACAGTTCCGATGTCGCTTATCTATATGGACGATATAAACGGCGGTGATGAAAAGTCACTCGGAGAGTTTGAGCTTGAATTTGTAAAGAATCTGGATACGATCAAGCTTGAAAATGAAAAGGGCGAGTGCGTCAGCTTAAGCAGCAACAGCGTTACCGGCAACGGTGTGACGATAGAGGCAGCTAATGACCCTCTGCCGTTCAGAGAGGTGAGCGCAGAGTATAAGGACGGAACCGTAAAGAAGATAGAGGTTTACGGCTGCAACAACGGGGATACAACCGAGAATGCGCATTATGACAAAATGGGCATAACCTTCAATGACCTTGTTGATATTGATAATGTAAGTAAGCTCACTATCGGCAGGACGGTATTTGAGCTTAAAGGCTGATAAGTGATTTTTGCCCGACGGCGCTTTGGCTGTCGGGCAAAACTGCGTTATTTTCGGGCAAGAATAAAAAAATCTCTCACACCACTTGATTTTTTCTTAAAAGTGTTATATAATATAATTTGGTATAAAGGCAACACCGCACAAAGACCGCCTGTAGGCTTTGCGCGCAATCTGCTTGCAAATTTTCCGTCATATCACCTAAATTCACCTTGAAATACGATAGTATTCCTGCGGTGAATTTAGGTAATCTGACGAAAAATTTGACTGCGCATCTTACGCACAATCTTTGTGCGGTGTTGCCTAAATTATAAATACGGAGGAATTTGTTATGAGGGATTTTTTATCCAATATATGGGTAAAAAGAACTGTTGCGGTTTTTAATATAATGTATGTGGGCATCATCACGATGCTCACCTATGCGACCTTTCTTTATACGCTTGAAATAAATGAAGGCACAGAGGGCGCTTTCTATGGTATATATATCGCGGCAAGCGCGCTGTTTTTAGGGCTTATGATCTATTCAAGAGATCAGAAGATAACCTGTATCATGGCGCTTATACTGCTGCCCGTGGTGTTCTGCCTGCTGCTTTTCAATATGGGCAACTGGCTGCTTATCGTGCCGCCGTTCATTGTCGGGCTTGTGGTGTTCTTTGTCTGCGGGATAGGGGATACCTCAAAGGTAATTATGGGAACTATCTACCTGCTGCTCTATGTTCTCGGGATAGTTGCATATATCGTTATGAATATGCTCATGACGGGCAACTCCACCGAAACGCTTATCGACATAAACTTAGAGCCGGGCACGGAGGTATATGACCTCTATAAATCCTCGGCTGAGAAGATAAATATTATGACCGACTATAAAAACACCGTTTCCCCCGACGGAAAGTATCGTTTCTATATCTCTGACGTGCAGAATTCCTTTAAGGGCTCGGTAAATATCTACGTTGTGCCATACGGTCAGGATAAGGATCTTAAGTTCTTTAAGCTCAGACAAAAGGGTATCAAGAAAACCATTTCCAGCCAGGGCAAGAGGGGCATGATTCCCGATGTGGGCTGGCTTGATGAAACGCATATCTTCTACCGCCTTGTAGACGGCGGCGAGGAACACGTTTCGGAGGTAAATGACGCAGTAATGCCGAAGAAACAGTATTTTGACTTCCTCGGAATAAGTTAAAAAGATCCACGTTTAAGTGAGGTACTTATACGGAAGTTTTACGTCATAGTATTTCCGACCTAAAGTCAGAAGTACTATGACGTTTTTTATTTACATTACTGTTATGTCACGAGATAATAATTATCAACACAAACCGGAGTTTGTGGGGGTAAAGGGGGTGCGAAGGGGTTCGGGGGCGACCGCAAAGCCCCCGAAAAGAGGCGTGAGGCTTGCTTTGACCTTAACTTAGCTTTGAGCGTAAATCAAGCTAAAAGTTTGAATAACGAGCGTTGAGT